>UROC01000123.1 GCA_900549345.1 uncultured Collinsella sp. | reverse complement strand
GTCGGAATCTCTCCGTCCTTGGTATACAGGATATCAAACCGGTTCGAGAGTTGTCAAACCGGTTCGAGAAACCTTGTGTACAATGCCATCCGTCGGCGTGTCGCGTCAATCGATTGACGTATTGCAAACATTGGCATTCCATACACCCCTAAAAAGTGTCTTCACGGGCTATAATGACGGAAAAGCAGTGACCGACGTTTCCAACGTTGCGATACATCGGTAGACCAACAGCAAAGACGCGAAAACAGGAGGATTTATGGCAAGCTGGCTCAACAACGCAATCTTTTATGAAATCTATCCGCAATCATTCAACGACTCGAACGGCGACGGTATCGGTGACTTCCAAGGCATCATCGACAAACTGCAATACGTGCGCGATCTGGGGTGCAATGCGATCTGGATCAACCCATGCTTCGACTCGTCGTTCTACGATGCCGGCTACGACGTGCGCGACTACTACACAGCCGCGGAACGCTACGGCAGCAACGCGGACCTGCAGCGGCTCTTCGAGCGCGCGCACGAACTAGGCATGCACGTACTGCTCGACCTCGTACCCGGGCATTCCGCGGTCGACAATCCATGGTTTCTTGAATCCGGCAAGGACGAACGCAACGCATGGACCGACCGCTACATCTGGCGACCGATGACGCAATCGCCGAATCTGAACTCGCCATACGAATCAATCCGCGGATTCCTCGGAGGCATTGCGGAACGTCCCGACGCGGCGGCCGTGAACTGCTTCTCCACGCAGGCATGCCTCAACTACGGATTCGGCACCGTCACCGAAGACTGGCAGTTCGCCGCCGACTCCCCCGAAGCGGTGCAGGGCCGGCTGCTCATCCAAGACATCATGGACTTCTGGCTCGGGCTGGGGGCGGACGGCTTCCGCGTGGACGTGGCGCACGGTCTCGCCAAGGATCTCGACCGCGATGACCTCGACCGGTGGCATCTCGCCGAGGGCGATGACATGGTTGGCGACGGCACCCATCCGCTGTGGGACCGCAACGAGGTCCATGAGATTTATCGCGAGTGGCGCCGCGTGTTCGACCGCTATAATCCGCCGCGCAGCGCCGTTGCCGAGGCATGGGTGCTGCCCGAGCGCCAGTATCTCTACGCGCGTCCCAGCGAGCTTGGCCAGACATTCAACTTTGAGTTTGCCAAGGCCACTTGGACCTATGATGACATGCACGCTGCAATCGAGGAGGGCTTGAAGGCGGCTATCGAATCCGATTCCGCCTCGACCTGGGTACTCTCCAACCACGACGTGCCGCGCGTGGCGACACGCTATGCCCTGCCGCAGATCAAGGCGACGCGCTACCATCAGATTGCGCTCGATTGGCTCTTACGCGACGGGTCGTCTTATGACGAGGACCGTGAGCTCGGCGAGCGTCGCGCTCGGGCGGCCCTTTTGCTTGAGCTGGCGCTTCCGGGCTCGGCATACGTGTATCAGGGTGAGGAGCTCGGCCTTTTTGAGGTGGCCGATATCCCGTGGGCCGCACTCGAAGATCCTACTGCGACCAATACGCACGGACCGAAGCGCGAGAAGGGGCGCGACGGCTGTCGTGTGCCCCTGCCGTGGGTGGCGGCGGACGATCCCGCGCAGGGCGGATCGTTTGGGTTTTCGCCGGCGGACGCCGATGCGGCGCCCCATCTGCCGCAGCCTGCATGGTTTTCCGATTACGCTGCCGATAGGGAAGAGGCGGACTCGACATCGATGCTTGCGCTTTATCGTGATGCCCTCTGGCTGCGGCGCAAGCTGCGCGGGTGCGCCAACGATCTTGCGTGGCTCGATCTTGACGGGCGCACCGGCCTTGCGGATGGTGCCGAGGGCGCTGAGGGCGGCGTCATCGCCTATCGCCGCGACAACGGCTGGGCGTGTGTGACGAACTTCGGTGCAGCACCCGTGGAGCTGCCGGCGGGCAGGGTCCTGCTCACCTCATCCCCGCTTGCAGACGGCAGGCTCGCGCAGGACAGCTCTGCCTGGATCATGCTCGCTGAGTTGTAGGGGCCTCTTGCGGCGAGTTTGCGTTTGCCTGCGCCTTCCGTGGCGGCTGATGTCTTCGCGAGGTTCGCGAGGGCGTCGCAAAACTTTTCAAAAAAAGTTCTTGCATAGGATGCGGGCATCACGTAAGATTAATCCCCGTAAGCGGACATGGCTCAGTTGGTAGAGCACAACCTTGCCAAGGTTGGGGTCGCGGG
>UROC01000122.1 GCA_900549345.1 uncultured Collinsella sp. | reverse complement strand
GGAGAACGTCCTGCCGCAGTCGCGGCAGAGGTAGCGCTGCCCGCCGTTCCCGGACTTGCCCTTCTTGACGATAGCGACCGAGCCGCAACGGGGGCAGCGCTCCACCTCATAGCCATCTCCCGCCGCATCGTCGAACATGGCGGCGCGGACGACGTCCCCGACCAACTCGACGGCTTTACGGCGCTCGGTCCTGCTGAGCTTCGCCAGGCTCTTCTTGAGGGTGATGACCAGGTCGTCTGCATCCATGGGCGCTCCTTCGACGTTAATTGAAGGGTACCGCCTCGCGGTGACATCGTTTTTATGTCAACCTTGGTCTAACAGAGCCTTTCTTTTTATTGGCGCAAGCTAACCTGTCCCCGTGGCACCAAATGGCAGAGAGACGGCGTTTGCTCAGATAAAACCTGCCAAAATAAACCTGTTCCATTGCGGCAGGTTGGTCATAGTTATTACGTGGCGGTCGAGGTCGACCGTATAGGCCGCGCCTTGTTTGGCTAAAGTACAATCATCTGTGTTTAACTCGCCCGCAGCTGCACGGCGTGGGCGATGGCCAAAAAGGAAAACCACATGGGATTCATGTCAAAGCTGCTGTCCTTTGGATCCGATAAGGACCTTAAGCGCTACTACAAGATCGTCGACCAGATCAACGGTCTTGAGCCCCAGTTTGAGAAGATGACCGAGGAGGAACTCCGCGGCCAGACCGATAAGTTCCGTGAGCGTTACGCCAACGGTGAGTCGCTCGACGACATGCTCCCCGAGGCCTTTGCCACCGTGCGCGAGGCTTCCAAGCGCACCATGGGTATGCGCCACTTTGACGTGCAGCTCATTGGCGCCATGGCACTGCACGAGGGCCACATCGCCGAGATGAAGACTGGCGAAGGCAAGACCCTCGTCTCCACGTTGGCCGGCTATCTCAACGCTATTGCCGGCAAGGGCGTGCACGTCGTTACCGTCAATGATTACCTTGCCAAGCGCGACTCCGAGTGGATGGGCCGCATCTACAAGTACTTGGGCATGACCGTCGGTCTGCTCCAGAACAACATGCCGCTCGAGCTCAAGCGCCCGGCCTACCAGGCCGACGTCACCTACGGCACCAACTCCGAGTTCGGCTTTGATTACCTGCGCGACAACATGGTTACCCGTCCCGAGCAGCGCGTGCAGCGCGGCCACAACTACGCCATCGTCGACGAGGTGGACTCCATCCTGATCGATGAGGCCAGAACGCCGCTCATCATCTCGGGTGCCGGCACCAAGTCCGCCAGTACCTACAAGGACTTCGCGCGTGCCGTGCGTGGCCTTGAGCGCGGCGAGGACGTGTCGCACGACATGCTTACCGCCACCGAGGACGTTGAACCCACGGGCGACTACGTCATGGACGAGGCCAAGCACACCATCGCTGCCACCGAGCGCGGTCTTAAGAAGATCGAGCGCCGCCTGGGTATCGATGACATCTATGCCGATCTCTCCGGCCAGCTGGTCAATCACCTGCAGCAGGCACTGAAGGCCCAGTACATGTTCCACCGCGACAAGCAGTACGTGGTCACCAACGGCGAGGTCAAGATTGTCGATGAGTTCACCGGCCGCATCATGGAAGGCCGCCGCTATTCGGAGGGCCTGCACCAGGCCATCGAGGCCAAAGAGGGCGTGCTCGTGCGCGAGGAGAACCAGACGCTGGCGACCATCACCCTGCAGAACTACTTCCGCCTGTATGACAAGCTCTCCGGCATGACGGGCACCGCCATGACCGAGGAGGAGGAGTTCGGCACCATCTATGAGCTGGACATCGTGGAGATCCCCACTAACCGCCCCGTCCAGCGCATCGACCACCACGATGTGGTGTATAAGAATGAGGCGGGCAAGCTCCGTGCCATCGTCCGGCAGATCGAGGAGTGCCACGAGAAGGGGCAGCCCGTCCTGGTGGGCACCGTCTCCATCGAAAAGTCGGAGCAGCTGTCCGATATGCTCCAGCGCAAGGGCATCAAGCACAATGTGCTCAACGCCAAGAACCATGAGAAGGAGGCCGAGATCGTCGCCCAGGCCGGTAAGCTGGGGGCGGTCACTGTAGCCACCAACATGGCCGGCCGCGGCACCGACATCATGCTGGGCGGCAACGCCGAGCACATGGCCAAAGCCGACCTGCGCAGGGAGGGCTTCTCCGAGGAACTGATCGTGGAGAGCACCGGCCACGCCGATACCACCGACCCGGAAATTTTAAAGGTGCGCGCGCGCTATGC
>UROC01000121.1 GCA_900549345.1 uncultured Collinsella sp. | reverse complement strand
TTCCCCGCAACACAAAAACGGGGCAGTCCGCAGGAGTGCGGACTGCCCCGTTCCTCTAACTATCGCATCGCAGCGCCAACCGGCTGCGCTTCCCTACTTCCCAAAGATCGCAGCGAACAAGCCCTTGCGTTTGGGCTTCTCCTCTCGGTAGGAACCCTCGACGGCGACTGCAACCTGGCGCGGCTGCTCGCCGCCTCCACGGCGCACGATCTGGTACAGAAACGGCGACTTAACGTATTTGACCTCGATGGGCGTGGCGTGCACGGTGCTCTCGCCGGACAGATGCAGGCTCGGGTTGAGCGGTGCCACCACATGCGTCTCGCGCTTGTCGCTAAACACCACCGCGGCCGCGCGGCCCGTCTGGCCGTTCACAGCGATGCGCACTTGCTCGCCGTCGCGGCTGTCCGTCGCCGGACGATCGACAAAGTAGACCGGCACCATCACCAGACCGTCCTTATGCTTGCGGGCCTTGCGCGCCCAGGTTCGGATGCTCTTTTTATTGAGCCCAAGCACTGCCTCGGCATCGTTGCCGACAATGTCGAGCGCCAACTTATCAATGACCACCTGGTCCTTGGTAGACGCATCGACGGAGACAACGCGAAAGTCACCTTCCTGCATGGCCGGGTCAAACGGCCCAACCTTGGCAAAGTCCCACGGCTCCAAAATGCCCATAAGGCGAACATCCAGATAGTTTGCCCGCGGATACGCCCAGTCGAGCACCTCGTAGTACACCAGGGTTTCCTTGCTCAGGCCCTTGCCCGGGAAGCTCGCCATCATACGCAGGTCCGCCAGCGCCATGGGGAAATAGAAGAGCATCATGTCGTTTTGGATCGCGTCTTCCACGTCGTGCCCGGCAAAGGCATCCGGGTACTGGCGCACCAGCTGCAGCGCGTTGGCACGTGCCTGCTGCGGCGAAATTTCGCAGGGAATACCCTGCTCCGGCACATACTCCGCACCCACGCCCATGGTCAGACGTTTGCTAAACGTACCGGGCTTGAGCAAGTCGGCAATGCCGATCTTGTTGCCGCAGGACGGGCACTCAAACACACGCTGCGTTGACTCGCCCTCAAAGGACGCTCCGCAGAAGGGGCAGGGAATGCTCACGTGCGTCGCTTCTTGGAACTCCTGCGCCGTGCCGCGGTCCTCCCACAGCAGATGTTCCAGGACCGACTGATTGCGCCAGTGCGAATTGAAGAAATACCAGTCCGGGTCCTCCGGGCGCTCGAGTTGCGACACATGCGTGAGCTTGAGCAGTCCATCCACTACCGTCAACGGCGTATGGCGAATGCCCAAAGCGCTCTTGGGCTCTCCGGCGTCCGCCTGCCACGGAATGACCGCACCGCAATAAGCGCACTCAAAGCTGCGCTTAGCTTGGTGCGAGTACATAGGGCCGCCGCAGTTTTGACATTTAATGGCAAACATCTCGTCCATGGAAACGTCCTCCTTTGCGCAGGGGCTGTCGACATTAAGTATGTCGAGCAAACAGGCACATGCCCATACCCATGTGGCCCAAAATGGACCACCCAGGCAGACGAGAAGGCTCGCTCGTTAGCACCGGCAGACTATTGCTGCATTTTCTGAGCATCGGTGCACGGCGCCCCCGCGCGAGCTACACTATCCCCTTAAACATGATTGTGAGGACGACCGCTATGCTATTTGTAAATCGGCTGGTACATACGCTTGTTCCCGGCAGCGAGGGCGAGCCGGTCGATGCCTCCTGCCGCACCAACGCGGGCTTCGCCGCAAGCCTCATCTGCATTGGCCTCAACATCACCCTGTGCCTGGCCAAGGGCATCGCAGGCCTGCTCGCCGGCTCCGTCTCCCTCATCGCCGACGCTTTCAACAACCTCTCCGATGCCTCGAGCAACATCGTGAGCCTGCTCGGGTTCCGCCTTGCCAGCCGCCCTGCAGACGAAGGCCACCCCTATGGCCACGGCCGCTACGAGTACCTAGCCGGCTTGTTTGTCGCCGTCCTGGTTTGCGCCGTCGGCATCAACCTGATCCTCGAGTCGGTCACTAAGATCATCAAGCCCTCCCCCACCGCCTACACGCTGGTCTCCCTAGCCGCTCTCGTCTTGTCCATGCTCGTCAAATTCTGGATGGCCGCATTCAACCGTGCGCTGGGCAACCGTATCGATTCCGAAACACTCATCGCCACAGCACAGGACTCCAAAAACGACGTCATCACCTCGGGATCGGTCCTGGCCGCAGCGCTTATTTCGCAGACGACCGGCTTTGACCTCGACGGCTGGGCGGGCCTGGGCGTGGGCGTCTTCATCTGCATCAGTGGCATGGGCCTGGTGCGCGACGCCATCAGCCCGTTGCTGGGGCAAGC
>UROC01000120.1 GCA_900549345.1 uncultured Collinsella sp. | reverse complement strand
CCGCGTAACCAGTTGACGCTGCAAACCCGCCAGAGCGGCAATCTGCCTTTCAACTTCGGCGGCATGACCAGAAGGTCAATGCCGCCTTGTTTCAAGGCACCTTGCTCGCTCTGGCGGGTTTTCGCTGTCGGTACCAAGACATCGGCGTTGCCTTAATCCAAGCCTGCCAAAAAGTAGTCATTGGGGACGTTCTTAAACGACTACATAGCATGAGAGTGGACAATCTCCCGGTTTGAGCCTGCATTCAAGCTCAAAGTGGGAGATTATCCACTCTCATTTGTTGTGTGTGCGAAAATCCACGCTCGTTTCTATTCCGCCTACATTTGTAGGAACAGTTCGTGGAGGCGGGTGTCTTCATCGAGTTCGGGGTGGAAGGTTACGCCGAGCTGGTTGCCCTGGCGGGCGGCGACGATGCGGCCATCGACCTCTGCCAGGGCCTTGGCGTCGCCGTGGACCTCGATGATGCGGGGCGCGCGGATAAACGTCAGCGGCACTTCACCGTCGATGCCGGCGACAGGTCCTTGAGTGCGAAAGCTGCCGAGCTGTCTGCCATAGGCATTGCGCTCGACGAGCACATCCATGGTTGCCAGGCGCGGCGTCCCCTTATCGTCGTGGGCAGCAAGGTCGCGCGCCAGCAGAATCAAGCCGGCGCAAGTTCCCAATACAGGCATACCTTCAGCGATGCGGGTACGAAGCTCCTCGAGCATGCCCAACTCATCAAGCAGCTTCCCTTGAACGGTAGACTCGCCGCCGGGAAGTACTAGACGGTCAAAGTCCTGCTTCAAATCAGCCACCTGCCTTAGCTCAATACAACGTGCGCCCAGCTCGGACAGCCTCGCCTCGTGCTCGGCAAAAGCACCTTGGACCGCCAGCACGGCGACCGTCTGGTCTGCGTAATCGCTCATGTGCGATCCTTTCTACCGGACTAGCGCCCGCGCTCCTCCATGATGATCTCGATCTCGTCGGCGTTGATGCCCACCATAGCCTCGCCCAGGTCCTCCGAAAGCTCAGCGATGAGTTTGGCGTCGGTGAAGTTTGCCACGGCCTTAACGATGGCAGCGGCGCGCTTGGCGGGGTCGCCGCTCTTAAAGATGCCCGAGCCGACAAAGACGCCCTCGGCACCCAGCTGCATCATCAGCGCGGCGTCGGCGGGGGTCGCTACGCCGCCGGCGGCAAAGTTCACGACGGGAAGCTTGCCTGTGGCATGGACCTCGCGGACCAGCTCGACCGGAACCTGCAGTTGCTTGGCTGCCTCAAAGAGCTCATCATCGCGTAATGCAACAATGTCGCGGATCTGCTTTTGGATTTTGCGCATGTGACGCACAGCCTGGACGACGTCGCCCGTGCCCGGCTCGCCCTTAGTGCGAATCATCGTGGCGCCCTCGGCAACACGGCGTAACGCCTCGCCCAGGTCGCGGGCGCCGCAGACAAACGGCACGTCAAACTGGGTCTTGTCGATATGGTAGACATCGTCGGCAGGGGAGAGGACCTCGGACTCATCGATGTAATCGATCTCGATGGCCTGCAGGACCTGCGCCTCGACAATGTGACCGATGCGGCACTTGGCCATGACGGGGATGGAGACGGCCTCTTGAATGCCCTTGATCATCTTGGGGTCACTCATGCGCGAGACGCCGCCTGCGGCACGGATGTCGGCCGGGATGCGCTCGAGTGCCATGACGGCGCAGGCGCCCGCCTCTTCGGCGATGCGTGCCTGCTCGGGCGTGGTGACGTCCATGATGACGCCGCCCTTGAGCATCTGCGCGAGCTCGCGATTGAGTTTGACGCGATCGGCCTTGCTGGTCTGTTCTGCCATTGTTGCTCCCTTGGTTGGCATGTGCATTGCTTGACGGAACATCCTATCGGGGAACTGGGTATGGCGAAATACTCAGTTTTCGAGATAATTACAAGGTCAGACTAATATCAGATTGAATGATTCGATAAGGTCAGGTGACAAACTCATGCTCGACTACAATTTGGAACAACGCGGCGAAGCATCGCTCTATGAGTATGTTTACCAGCAAATTCGAGATGATATCGTAGCTGGACGTATTGCGGCGGGGGAGCATCTGCCGTCTAAGCGCGCCTTTGCCAGTCATCTGGGAATCAGTGTCATTACCATCGAGAATGCATATAGCCAGTTGCTTGCAGAGGGTTATATTTGCTCAAAGCCGCGGCGTGGTTACTACGCGTGCGAGCTTCCCGATGCACCGGTTTTGTCTTTGGCAGCGGGGGATATCGACCGAGATGCTGTCTCTGTTGGCCCCAGCGCGCATGATTCCGACGGACAGACCAAGCAGTTCGAGGCTCTTTCTCCTTCCGCTTTGGAGGCGGCGCGACTTTGGCAAAGCGCGCTACGGGCGACGCTGGCATCCGAGGACGAGCGCGAAATCTTTTCGCCCGCGCCGGCGCAGGGCACCGCTCGGCTGCGACGTGCGATTGCGCACC
>UROC01000119.1 GCA_900549345.1 uncultured Collinsella sp. | reverse complement strand
CTCCTCGAAAATGACCTCGTCCATCTTGGAACCGGTGTCGATGAGGGCAGAGGCCAGGATGGTGAGCGAGCCGCCGTTCTCGATATTGCGGGCTGCACCCAGGAAGCGCTTGGGCGGATACAGTGCCGCCGAATCGACGCCGCCCGAAAGGATGCGGCCCGAGGCAGGCGCCGCCAAGTTGTAGGCGCGGGCGAGGCGCGTGATGGAGTCGAGCACCACCACGACGTCGCCACCCAGCTCTACGATGCGCTTGGCGCGCTCGATGACGAGCTCTGCCACGCGGGTGTGGTTGTCGGCAGGCATATCGAAGGTCGACGCCACAACCTCACCCTTGATGGAACGCTGCATATCGGTGACCTCTTCGGGGCGCTCGTCGACGAGCAGGCAGATGAGGTGCACCTCGGGGTTGTTAATCGAGATAGACTGGCAGATCTTCTTGAGGATCGTGGTCTTGCCGGCCTTGGGCGGGGACACGATCAGGCCGCGCTGGCCCTTGCCGATCGGTGACACGATGTCGATGGCGCGACCGGTAATAGAGTCCTTGCCGTGCTCCATGCGCAGCGGCTCGTTGGGATAGACCGGGGTGAGGTCGCCGAACTTGGGACGGTTGCGAATCTGCTCGGGGTCCAGACCGTTGACGGTCGTGATTTTGGCGAGGCCGGCGCGCTTGTCGCCGCCGCGCGAAGGACGCAGCGAGCCCTCGATGACGTCGCCCGTGCGCAGGCGCGCGGAGCGGATGAGGTAGGCGGGCACGAAGGCGTCGTCGTTGGACTTCATGTAGCCATGGGCGTGGATGATGCCGGAGCTGTCCGGGCGAATCTGCAGAATGCCCTTGATGTCGCGGAAGCCCTCGGCCTTCGCAGCGGTGACGTAGATTTCCTCGACGAGCTCGGCCTTCTTCTTGCCGGTCGTCTCGATCTCGAACTCCTTGGCCTTCTCGCGAAGTTCGGCGACCTTCATGGCAGCGAGCTCCTCGCGCGAAAGCGTGGGCTCGGTGGGAGCGGCATTACGCTCCTTGTTGCGTTGCTTGCGATCGCGCTGGCGGTTGCGACGGTCGTTGTTGCGCTCGTCCTTGCGCTCGTTGCGCTCCTCGTTGCGCTTGTGCTGGCGACGGTTGGGGCGAGCGCCGTCTTCGCCCTCGGCGGGGGCGGCACCATCGGTTGCGGTGGTGTCAACATTGGCCGCAGCGGCGTCATTGGCCTCGGCGCCGGAATCGACCTGCGCTTCGACATCAGCATGCTGCTCGGCGGCCTTGGCCTTAACGGACTTCTTGCGACCGCGCTTGGGCTTCTCGGATGCAGGCTGTTCGACGTCCTGGGGCTCGACGGCATCAGTCGATGCATCGGCGGTCGTCTCGGCGGAATCCTCGGACGCACCCTTCTTGGCAGCCTTAGCCTTGGACGTGCGCTTAGCAGCAGTGCGACGGCTGCGACCGGGACGGACGTCGGCGGGCTCGGCATCGGCAGAAACGGCCTCGGAAGTCGTAGCATCCTGGACGGGTTCATCGGCAGCAGTTGAGGACTTGGCGGTCGCCGCAGCATCCCGAGCGGCGGCGGCTGCGGCTGCGGCCTTCTCGGCCTCGACAAAGGCCTTGGGCTTGCGACCGCGACGGTGCGGGCGCAAAGCCGGATCGACAACGGGAACTTCGCTGGCCTCGACAGGCGCAGCGGGCTCAACAGGCGATGTGCCCTCCCCTGCCGCGGAACGGACCGAAGCCTCAGTGAGCTCGGGGGTTACCTGTTCAGCAACCTGCTCGGCCTTAGCAGCCGTGCGACGGCGTGTGCGCGGTACCGGCTTCTCGGTCGGCTGGTCGGCGACAGGAGTCTCGGTGGCGGCAGGCGTCTCGAGCACAGACGGAGCTGCAAGCTCGGTCAGAGCCGCGGCCTCGCGCTCGGCAGCACGACGGCGGGCGCGCACCACCTGAGCCTCGCTAATCTGCGCCAACGCACGTGCCTGCGCGACCTCATCGGAAATCGGCGCCGAGGAGTCAGCTGCAACGGTGAGCTTGGCGCGCGTCGTGCGCGTGGTACGGCGCTTTGGCTTGGTGACCTCCTCGCCGTCAGCGGCAGGCTTGGCCGTGCGGCGCGTGCGCTTGGGCTTTGCCGGAGCAGCCTCCTCACCAGTTGCGGGCACGGCCTTCTCAGCCGCTACAGGCATAGGCGTCGAAGCAGCCTTAGGCGTCTCAGGAGCCGAGGCTTGCGCGGGCGCCGCGACCTGGTCCGACGCAACCGGTGCAGCGGGAGCGGCCTGCGTCGTCGTTATTTCGTTTTCTTGCTGTTGATCAGACACAGTGTTTGCTCAACTTTCTTTTCAAGCCCTGTGATCACATGCTCCCTGCATAAACCTTCAGGGCGGCTAAACAGTCTAGTTCCGTTCAAAACGACGGACATCATTGATCTGTATCGAGATGATTGCGTCAACTACGCAGCGTTAGTGTAACACAACCGCCGCCACCTGCAACTTAGTCATTGGGGGCGTTCTTAAACGACTAGTCAAACCTTGATTATCAACTTTATCCGAACACCTCCCACATTCATCCGCACATGTGCGGA
>UROC01000118.1 GCA_900549345.1 uncultured Collinsella sp. | reverse complement strand
AGCACGCGGCTGTTAACCGCGCTGTTGTAGGTTCGAGTCCTACCCGGGGAGCCAGAATTTCTCAGCCCATTCCGCTGGGCTTTTAAATTCCTCGGTAGCTCAATGGTAGAGCACGCGGCTGTTAACCGCGCTGTTGTAGGTTCGAGTCCTACCCGGGGAGCCAGAATTTCTCAGCCCATTCCGCTGGGCTTTTAAATTCCTCGGTAGCTCAATGGTAGAGCACGCGGCTGTTAACCGCGCTGTTGTAGGTTCGAGTCCTACCCGGGGAGCCAGGTTGTAAAACCCGTCGCTTATGCGGCGGGTTTTTTCATGCCGCGACCACTTGACTCGAACGTTGCCATATCAACATTTCGTGTCGAGGATGTAATCCCGCGACCCACCACCTCAACATGGCGCGGTCGTTGTAGAATATTGCAATGATTGCTCCCACGACATGGTGCCGCGAGCACCAGATAAGGAGATTCTTGTGTCTGAGACCATTAACGGCAGCCTGAGCGTCTCGAACGACGTTATTGCCGATATTGCCGGTTATGCCGCGATGACGTGCTATGGCGTCGTCGGTATGGCTGAGCAGCTCCAAGGCGCCGAGAGCGTGCGCCTGCTTGCCGGTCAGCGCCTCCGCAAGGGCGTGCTTGTCTCCGCCGACGAGAACGGCCTTACGGTCGATCTTCACGTCGTGCTCGAGAACGGCGTCAACATGAAGTCCGTCTGCCACAACCTTTCGAGCTCCGTTGCCTTTACCCTGCAGGAGATTGCCCAAATCGATCCCGCCAGCCTTAAGATCGGCATCCATATCGACGCGCTCAAGAGCCGTCTGAACTAGCATCCGAAAACGGAGATTCAAATACCCATGATTGCAAAGACCATTCGCACCTGTTTTCCGATCGCTGCGGCTGCCGTTTCTGACAAGGCCGAGGAGATCAATAAGCTCAACGTCTTCCCCGTACCCGACGGCGACACCGGCACCAACATGTCGCTCACGCTCGCCTCGGTGACCAAGGAGCTCTCCGCCCTTCCCGCCGATGCCGACATGGAGGCCATTGCCGGCGCCATCACCCACGGCTCCCTGATGGGCGCCCGCGGTAACTCCGGCGTCATTACCTCGCAGATCCTGCGCGGTGTGGCCGAGGGCCTTGTCTCCGCCGACGAGCCCATTACGTCCGCCAACATCGCCTTCGCCTTCCGCCGCGCCGTCAAGGTCGCCTTCCAGGCCGTCCGTAAGCCCATCGAGGGCACGATTCTCACGGTGCTGCGCGATGTCTCGACCAAGGCCGACGAGTGCGAAAAGAAGAAGTTCTCGGCCGAGGACGCGCTCGATGCCATCGTCGTCGAGGCCTACCAGTCCGTCGCTCGCACGCCCGACCTGCTGCCCGTCCTCAAAGAGAACGGCGTGGTCGACTCCGGCGCCTTCGGCTTTGCCATCTTCTTGGAGAACTTTGTGGCTGCAGCACTTGGTCGCAGCACCGTTGTCGAGGATTTCTCCGCTACGTTCGATTCCGCTGGCTCTGCACGCGATGCCGCTCTTGGCCGCGTTGAGATCGAGGCCAACGACGATTGGGAGGGCTCGGAGTTCCGCTACTGCAACGAGTTCCTCTTTAAGGCCGACGCCCCGTTTGACGAGGACGAGTGCCTTAAGTTCCTGGGTTCCATGGGCGACTGTGAGCTGCTCGTGGGCGCATATCCCGACTACAAGATCCACGTGCACTCCAACACCCCGAACCTGGTGCTCGAGCACATGCTGCAGCTTGGCCAGATCTACGAGGTCTTTATCCACAACATGGAGATGGAGGCCCACGACCGTACCGCCAAGATCCACGAGGACCAGGAGAAGGCCGCCGAGCCCGCGAAGGCCCTGGGCTTTGTCGCCGTTGCCGCCGGTTCCGGCGAGGCAGACATCCTCAAGTCCCTCGGCGTTGACGTGATCGTGTCCGGTGGCCAGACCATGAATCCCTCGACTGCAGACCTGCTGGGCGCCGTCGACCAGGTCAACGCGACCTCGGTCATCATTCTGCCCAACAACGGCAACATCATCATGGCCGCCCAGCAGTGCATCCCCCTGGCCGAGGGGAAAAAGGTGGTGGTCCTCCCCACCAAGACCGTGCCCCAGGGCATCACCGCCATGATGAACGTGGATTTCGACGCGCCGGATGCCCAGACCATTACTGACGCCATGACGGGAAGCCTCAGCTCCGTCACCACGGCCCAGATCACATACGCCGCCCGGGACTCCGACTTCGACGGCTTCGCCATCAAGGAGGGCGATTATCTGGCCCTGGAGGAAGGCAAGCTCTTCGACACGGACGGTTCCCTTGACACGCTGCTCCACAAGCTGGCGGAGGACGCCGCCGGGCGGGAGGCCTCCTTCATCTCCCTGTACTTCGGCGAGGATGTGCAGGAGGCGGACGCTCAGAAGGCCGGGGCCCTGTTTGAAGAGGTGTGTCCCGGTGCGGAGGTGGCGGTCCTCTCCGGCGGACAGCCTGTGTACTATTATATTATCAGCATGGAATAAAGCATCAGGAGGTGTTTCTGTTTCTTTCAAGCAGAGACACCTCTTTCT
>UROC01000117.1 GCA_900549345.1 uncultured Collinsella sp. | reverse complement strand
TCGTCGAGCGAATTGGGGCGCATGCGCACCGCAAGCGGCGCATTCTGAAAGGAACGCTCGCGCGTCGAAGCAGAAAAAAGGTCGTCCATAGCCATCCCGTGCATCAATCAAAAACGTTTTCCACAAACAGTATACCGAATAAATACGAACTACCGTTCGTTAATATAGGTACGATGCGGAAACTTTAGACCCGGGAACAGCTTGCTCGTCAGCTCGCAGAAATAACCGTCCGTCATGCTCGCGATGTAATCCACCACGGCTTGATCCTTGTCGTCCTGCCAGGCATAGGTACGATCGTAGTAGGAAAGCTGCTGCTCAATGCGCGAAATATGGTGCTTAAAGATATAAGAGGACTCGTCGCCACTGTTTAGATCCCGCAGGCAACGGTCGTAGAGCTTTTCGAACGCCTCACGCAGCTCCTCCTCGGAATCGCCTTCGATACCGCCCTTGCTATAGATCTTCTCGTAGTTCTCGCGCTTGGCTCGGTGAATTTCCTCAAACAGGTCCTCGCTCATCTCGATGCGCGGCTTACCATAGCTATGCTCAACGATATCGATGGAAGCGTGCGTGAGGATCCAGCTGTTATAGGCGCCGCCCCGACCATCGTCAAAAGCGTCGGGCGAAAGCAGACCCGCCGCGATCGCATCCTGACGGTCACGACCGACGTAGGCAAGAATATCCGAGATGCGAACGACGCAGCCCTCGAGCGTCATGGGACGCAGGTGCCCAATGGCGCCATAGCCCGTGGCGATGCAGTCCTCGACCGCCTGATCGAACTGGTCAAAGGAGCCCATATCCGACAATTCAAACACGCGCTGCTCGTACTCGCCGTTATGGCATAGCACGCCGTCGAGCGTCTGGAGTGACACGTTACGGCCGTACAGCGCGTCGAGCACGCGGACCGACTGCACGTTATGGAAAAAATAACGCCCCGTACGCTCGTGGTAGATATCGTTGAGGAATCGCTCACCGGCATGGCCGAAAGGCGTGTGTCCCAAGTCGTGGCCCAGGCCAATCGCCTCGATCAGATCGCAGTTGAGCCCCAGGGCGCAACCGATATCGCGCGCAATGCGCGAAACAAGCTGCACGTGCAAACCGCGACGTGACAGATCGTCATTGCTACGGAAGCTAAAGACCTGCGTTTTGCCTGCATAACGGGTGTACGCCGGAAGATGAAGTATCTTTTCGGTATCGCGCATAAACGCCGGACGCAAAAGCGTGCCTTTGTCGGCGGCGCGATCAATACGACGAATTACCTGATCGTCGTTGCAACGATACGGGTTGACATAGCCCGAAGCACGATCGGCAGAAATGCGCTCGACAAGTTCGGGCGACAACGCCGAGGGAATACGGTCCATGCGCGCCTTAATGACGGCCGATTCTTGATTAGTTGCCATGGCATGCTCCTTAAGAAGGATGCGCAATCGGTTACAATGTGCAGCCCACGACCTCGATTATGGCAAAAATCGGCACCAAAAACGGGAGCAATGGCAGGGAGCGCGATTTTGTGATGAGGCAGGAGAAGGCAAGGACCAGGAGAGCGGCGGCAAATGCCACGATGCCACCCATAGGGTCGAGCGTGCAAAGCGCGAAGAGCGCCTTGGCATCTCCCATGCCGATGCCGGGGGTCTGGCGATGTCGCCGCCAAAGCGACTCAGTGAGCACAAGGGCAAGGTAGACGATGACCGCAAGACCGGCGTGGTCAAGCGCCGTGTTAACACCTCTGTCGAGCCAAACGCCTGCAAGCGCCGCCACCGCACACACGCCGGCAAGCTCATTGGGAAACCGCCGCTCACGGGCATCAATCACCGCGCCGGCAAAGATACAAATCCAAAACGGGATATAGACCATTAAAAACCTCCTTGGGCAGTCACTCAAAAGCAAAAACCACCACAAAAGTGCCTGTCCCCTTTGTGGTGGTTTTAGTGGTGATTATTTGGCGCCTTGCATGACCTCGTCAAGGGTGACGTTGACGGCGTGCTGCGTCGGCACCCAGTCGACCTTCAGGAACAGCGCAGCCACCGTGATGGGGATATAGCTGAACATAAAGATCGGGAAGGTAAACAGGTTAGTCACCAGGCGCCACTTTTGCGCGCAGTGAATATGCTTGTACTCAAAGATAGTCGTGAGCAGCGCCAGGATGAAGAAAGTCTGATACATCATGGCGAACGTCATGATAAGCGAGGCGGCACAAGCCTGCATCTCGACTTCGGTAGCTAAGAAGCCGTGCGAGAGTCCACCCACGATGAGGAACGTCGCGTTGGCGAGCATGGAAATCAGGGACAGAAGCATGCCCGGAGCGATGGTCATAAACATGTCGTAGGCGGCAAAGCGATGATAGCGGAAGGTCGATTTGACCAGGTGCTTACCGTAGGTAAAGAACACCTGGTAGAAGCCCTTGGTCCAGCGCATGCGCTGTTTCCAGGACGCCTTAAACGTCACGGGCTGTTCGTCAAAGAACTCCGCCGGCGCATAACCGATGCGAATGCCGTGAATGGCACAGAACGTAGTGAACTGGATGTCCTCGGTCAGCGTATGGAACTGCCAGCCGTGCATGCCCTCGATTACACTGGCGGAGATGAGGTAACCCGAACCCGAGACAGCGCAGGAAGTCTTGCAGATATTACGCGCGTTGTTGAGGAAGCGGGCCTCACGCAGATACCAGGTGGCGTTGGCAGACGAAATCCACGAGCT
>UROC01000116.1 GCA_900549345.1 uncultured Collinsella sp. | reverse complement strand
ACTCGAGGGCAAGAGGGCAGCCGGTCGTGTCAATTCCGGTCTAACAGAGCCAAACAAAATGGGGACGCCCCGCAAGGAGTGTCCCCAGGCGCCGGGTGCCGGCCCGCAGTTACATCAGCCCAAAGTGCTTGGCGGCGTTGTAGATGCCGTCGTCATCCACGGCGGTCGTCACATAGGTCGCTGCAGCTTTCACGGTCTCCTGCGCGTTGCCCATGGCCACACTTGTGCCCACGGCCGAGAACATCGACAGGTCGTTCTCGCCGTCGCCAAAGGCAATCGCCTCGCTCGCGTCGACACCCAGGCGTTCCAGCGTCGCCGCGACACCCAGGTCCTTACCGCCGTTGGCCGGAATAATGTCGCAGAACAGATCGCACCAGCGCGTGGTGAGCGAATGCGACACCGCGTCGGTCACGATATGCTCGTCGGCCGGATCAACAAAGGCGCAGAACTGGTAGACCGGCGCATCGAAGGCATGCTCAAACGGTTCCTCGTGGTAGACAATCCCCGCGTTGCTGCCGGCCGTCACCACGCGCTCGGACAGGCGGTTCACAAACGAGTTCTCGCCCTGCATACACAGCGAGTCATAGCGCCCCTGCGCCACCTGGTCCACAATCGCCGCGACGTCGTCCGAATCGATCGGGCAGCTGCGGTAAACGCCCTTGGCATCAAAACAGTGCTGACCCGAAAGCGTGATGTACGCATCCCAACAAAGATCGAACAGCCAATCGGGCATCTGATAGGTCGGGCGACCCGTGGCGATCACGCACGCAATCCCCTGCTCATGAAAGCTGTCGAGCACCTGCTGCGCCGACGCCGGAATCCGATGGGTCTTAAAGCTCAGCAACGTGCCGTCGATATCGAAAAACGCGGCCTTGATCATCCTCGCCTACTCCTCGCCCTCGAGCTTCTCGCTCGCCTCGAGCCACGCCATCTCCAACTCGTCCATGGCGGCGTGGGCCTCGTCGATCTTTGCCTGCTGCTCGCCCAGCGCCGTGTAGTTGGTGGGATCGACCTGGGCCATTGCTGCCTCGGCCTCCTCAACGCGGGCGCGCTGCGTCTCCATTTTGCGCTCGAGCGAGCTCACCTCGCGGCGAAGCTTCTGACGCTCGGCGTTGGACAGGCCATTGGGCTGACCGCTCGCCTTGGGCTTATCGGCCGTCGCAGCCGCGGCACCGGTGTCGAATGTGCCGGTCTTGGCACTCGGCGCGCCCACGGGCTCGCCCTCGGCGGTAGCGTTGCACAGGCGCAGGTACTGGTCCACGCCGCCGGGCATACGCGTCAGGTGGCCGTCGAGCAGCGCCCACTGCTGGTCGGTCACGCGCTCCATGAGGAAACGATCGTGCGTCACCAGGATCAGCGTGCCCGGCCAGCCGTCGAGCAGGTCCTCGACAATCGCCAGCATATCGGTATCCAGGTCGTTGCCGGGCTCGTCCAGGATAAGCACGTTGGGCTCGTCCAGGATCGTCAGCAGCAGCGACAGGCGACGGCGCTGGCCGCCCGAAAGATCGCCGATGCGACTCCAGAGCTGCTGTGTCGTAAAGCCCAGGCGCTCGCAGAGCTTCTCGGGCGAAGTCTCCTTGCCGTCGATGACGTAGTACTTCTTATAGTTGCCGAGCACCTCGCGGATCGTGTCACCCATGTAGGGCTCGAGTTCCTCGAGCTGCTGCGACAGAACGCCAAAGCGCACCGTCTGGCCAATCTTCACACGGCCGCGCGTGGGCTCAATCTTGCCCTGGATCACGTCGAGCAAGGTCGACTTGCCGGCGCCGTTCTCGCCCAACAGGCCATAGCGGTCGCCCGCGCCGATGAGCCAGGTCACATCGGTGAGCACCTGCTTGGGCGCACCATCGGTATCCGCATAGCCGGCATCCACGTCGATGACATCGATGACCTGCTTGCCTAGGCGGCTCACGGCAAGGCGCTTGAGCTCCAGCTCGTCACGCACGGGCGGTACGTCGGCGATCAGCTCGCGAGCAGCCTCAACGCGAAACTTGGGCTTGGTGGAACGCGCCTGGGCGCCGCGGCTTAGCCACGCGAGCTCCTTGCGCGCCATGTTGCGACGGCGCTCCTCGGTAACGGCGGCCATGCGGTCGCGCTCCACGCGCTGCAGGATATATGCCGAGTAGCCGCCCTCGAAGGGATCTACCTGGCCGTCGTGGACCTCCCACATGCTGGTGCAGACCTCGTCCAAGAACCAGCGGTCGTGCGTGACCACGAGCATGGCGCCCTGGCCGCGCTGCCAGCGGGCCTTTAAGTGACGCGCAAGCCAGTTGATGGTGCGCATGTCCAGGTGGTTGGTGGGCTCGTCGAGCATGAGCACATCGTAGTCGCCAATCAGCAGGCGCGCGAGGTCCACGCGACGGCGCTGACCGCCCGAGAGCTCGCCCTCCATGCCCTCCCAGGGCACATCGCTAATAAGACCGGCCAGAATCTGGCGCGTACGCGGGCTCGACGCCCACTCGTACTCAGGCGTGTCGCCCACAACGGCATGATGCACGGTATCGGTGTCGACAAGCTGGTCCTTTTGGCCGAGCAATCCGATCGTCGTGCCGCGGCGGTGCGTCACGCGGCCGTCGTCGGGTTCCAGCGTGCCGGCGAGTACACTCAGCAGCGTCGACTTGCCGTCGCCGTTGCGCCCGACGATGCCCACCCGGTCGCCCTCGTCAACGCCCAGCGACACCTCGGAGAACACCTCTTTCGTGGGGAAATCGACCCGCACCTTTTCGCATCCAAGCAGA
>UROC01000115.1 GCA_900549345.1 uncultured Collinsella sp. | reverse complement strand
GCTGAGATGATCGAGCTGGGCAAGCTGTGCAAGCGCGCTTGGGCCGCCGGCGTCCAGGTCATGGTCGAGGGCCCGGGTCACATGGCGCTCGACGAGATCGCCGCCAACATGAAACTGCAGAAGCGCCTGTGCCACAATGCCCCGTTCTATGTGCTCGGGCCGCTGGTGACCGATATCGGCGTGGGTTACGACCACATCACCGCTGCCATCGGCGGCGCCATCTCCGCCAGCTCCGGTGCCGACTTCCTGTGCTACGTGACACCGGCAGAGCACCTATGCCTGCCCAACGCCCAGGATGTGCTCGACGGCCTCATGGCCACCAAGATCGCCGCACACGCCGCCGACATCGCCAAAAAGGTGCCCCACGCCCGCGACATGGACGACAAGATGGGGCAGGCACGCCGCAAGCTCGACTGGGACGCCATGTGGAAGTGCGCGCTCGACCCGGTTACGGGCAAGAAGCGCTACGAGGAGTCCCCCGCCGCCACCGAGGGCACTTGCACCATGTGTGGCAAGATGTGCGCCGTCCGCACCGTCAACAAGATCTTCGAGGGCACCACGATCGACCTCGGCATGGAGGACTAGCCCTGTCGCCGCGGCCGCTTCTGGCGGCGAGCTGGTGCCTGTCAATTGTTGACGTGTGAACATTTGCTTGCATTTGCGTAAAGATTGCATCGCCCGCCCGGGATTGCCATACAGCCATCCCGGGCAACTTTATAATGCAGGCAGAAGACCCATTTGAATCCGACCGAACAAGGGAGCGAACATGGATCGCAGTAAGGTACCCGCCGTTCTATCCATCGCCGGATCCGATTCCAGCGGTGGTGCCGGCATTCAGGCCGACATCAAGACCATCACGGCGCACCGCCTGTATGCCGAGACGGCCATCACAGCCATAACCGCACAAAACACCCTAGGCGTCACCGCCGTGCAGAACATCTCCCCAGATATTGTCGCGGCGCAGATCGATGCCGTTTTTGACGATATCCGCCCCAACGCCGTCAAGATTGGCATGGTTTCCTCTGCCGAGATTATCGATGTTATCGCCGACCGCCTGAGCGTTTGGAACGCGACAAACGTGGTAGTCGACCCCGTCATGGTAGCCACCTCGGGCGCACGGCTGATTGCCGAAGATGCCGCCGAGGCACTCACCCGCCGCCTGTTCCCGCTAGCGACGGTTATCACGCCCAATATTCCCGAAGCCATGGCCCTGCTCGACTACGAGGTCGACTCCGAGCGCACGCAGCAAAATGCTGCCATGCTCCTCACCCGCCGCTTTGGTTGCGCATCCCTCGTTAAGGGTGGGCATCTTGTCAACGAGGCCAACGATGTACTGGCCGAACCCGCGCCACTCGATGACGAGGGCAACCATCTGGGAGATCCACTCACCACGTGGTTCCGCCACAAGCGCATCGAGACCGACAACACGCACGGCACCGGCTGCACGCTCTCGTCCGCCATCGCCTGCGCGCTGGCCCAGGGCATGGATCTTGCCGACGCCGTCAATGCGGGCAAGGCATACCTGACAGGCGCTCTGGCCGCCGGCCTGAACATGGGCAAAGGCTCCGGCCCCGTCAATCACATGTGGCAGTATTAAGATTCGCAGCCCAAACCACCGCAAAGGGGACAGACACCTTTGCGGTGGTTTGGGGTCGCGCTACTCACCGAGCATCTCTTGGAGCTTGGCTGCCACGGCGTGACCCAGGCTCTCGTGGCTTTCGGGCATCATATGCAGATAGTCGATATCGCCCGGCTCGGCAAAGTCGGCGGCATTCAAAAAGTCGCAGCCAAACTGCTCAGCCACATGTGCGTAGTACTCACCAAAATGCTCCGAGGCCTCGACGGAACGCTCGTCAAAATCGGTCATATATACATCGGCGATTTGCGGCTTGATCTTGATAGGTGCCATCAGCAGAATACGCGGGCAGGGTGCGGCATTGGTCCAGGGAAATGCACGCACCGCGCGAATCAGCGCCATAGTGCCACGGGCAATATCGGAGGCCGTCACACCAAAGACCGTCTTGCAATCGTTAGTTCCCAGCATAATAACGATCGCATCCAGCGGCTTATGGGCCTCGAGCAGCATCGGCAGCGCGCGGATGCCGTTAAGATTGGTGTCCAGATGGCACATGTCGTCGCGTACCGTCGTGCGGCCGTTGAGGCCTTCTTCAATTACATGCCAGCCCTCGCCTAAGTCACGTTGGGCCACGCCGCACCAGCGTACATCCCGCGCATAGCGCACCGCGGTGCCGTCGCGCATGCCCGCCGGATCGTAACCATAGGTGTTGCTGTCGCCAAAGCATAGAATGTTTTTCATCGTAAGCCCCTCGCTCAGTAAAAAGCCGACGGAAGCAGCCTCTCCCGTCGGCTCGACCTATCTGTCAGCACGTACCGATTACAGGTACTTGCGCCAATCGTCCTCGTCCTCATCATCCTCGGTAGCAGCCTGGGCCTGCTCGGCGGCGCGAGCTGCCGCAGCGCGAGCGGCAACCTGGGCATAGGACTCCTCGTTGCGCTCGGGGAAGTTAGCCAGCACGTGCTCGAACTTGGCAAAATCCTCATCCCAGCGCGTAGAAGGCACGGCAAAGAAGACTTGCTTGACCTTAAAGTCGCCCGACGCGAGCTCCTTGCGGAAGAGCTCGGCCACGGCCTCTGCGTCAAAGCCGTTGTTGTCGCAGCCCCAAGCGCCCAGCACGAGCTTCTCGCGACCCAGCTCGTCGCAGATGGCAAGCACAAAGCGAAT
>UROC01000114.1 GCA_900549345.1 uncultured Collinsella sp. | reverse complement strand
AGATCATGACGCTCGCCGGCGAGGATAGCCCGCTGGCCCTGCGCCGTGCACTCGCCCACAGTCGTATGCTCTCCTCCGACGTGTCCGCCGGCTTCGACCCGGGCTACGCCGGCAAGTTCGAAACCAAGAACGCAGCCTTTATGGGTCGCGGCCTGTGCTTTAACAAGTACACGGGCAGCCGCGGCAAGGGCGGCTCTAACGACGCCGACGCCGAGTATGTGGCCCTCATCCGCGACATCATGGACGAGGCCGGCGTGGACTTCCAGACCTGCGAGCTCGGTCGCGTCAACGCGGGCGGCGGCGGCACCATCGCATACATCATGGCTAAGTACGGCATGAACGTCATCGACTCTGGCGTTGCCGTCCTGTCCATGCACGCCCTGTGGGAGGTCGCCAACAAGGCCGATATCTACGAGGCCTATCGCGGCTACAAGGCCTTCATCGAGCGCGCGTAACCAACCCTTCATCAGTTGCGGTGAAATACAGACTAACCTGGCCCATAAACGGCCAAAACAGACCGTATTCCACCGCAACTTCCTTTTTGGCAGAGGAGAGTCCATGCTGCAGGTCGTCATTTCGCCCGCCAAGCAGATGCGCGCGGCCCAAGATGCTTTTGAAGTCCTGGGCATCCCACCCTTTGCGCGCGAGACGGCTCGCCTCCACCGCGCACTGCTAGATATCGAGCGGAATGAAGGCAGCGGCGGCCTGCAGGCGCTATGGAACGTGAGTGACAAACTGCTGGGGCCTTGCCTCAACACCCTGCATGAGTTCGGGCCCATCCTGAAAAACGGCGATCTCGACAATCCCGCACTCGCCTGTCACCTCTCCCCTGCCGTCATGTCCTACCACGGCATTCAATACCAGAGCATGGCGCCCGAGGTGATGGATTCCGCGCAGCTCGCATGGCTGCAAAGCCACCTGTGGATCCTCTCTGGCCTCTACGGGTGCGTTCGCCCCTTTCATGCCGTGGAACCATATCGGCTGGAAATGGGCGCGAAGCTCGCCGTTGACGATGCCCCAGACCTCTACGCGTTTTGGAGCGACAAGCTCGCGCGGGCTATCGCCCCGGCAGGCTCAAACACCACGATCGTCAACCTTGCCAGCGTGGAATACGCCAAAGCCGTCCTGCCCCGCCTCACCACCGATGTCACGGTCGTCACATGTCTCTTTGGCGAAGGCATCCGCAACCGCAAGCCCATCCAACGCTCGACCGCCAGCAAAAAGGCGCGCGGCTCCATGGTGCGCTGGATGGCAGAAAATAAACTCGAGGATGTAAGCGGGCTCACCGCGTTTGACGTTGGTTATCGTCACTTTCCCGAGCTTTCAAATAAGAACACTTTGGTCTTCCTGAACGAACAGACCTTGTAGGACCACCGCTACTTTTGAATGTGCTGCCTAGGCACGGCGTCTATTCCGCCAAGCCGTCGGCTTTGGCAACTTCGTTTGTCGAGCCATCTTGGTAGGTAATCTTAACGTGCTCTACCTCGGACACCGCAACACCCGATGGGGGCTCCAAGCGCCATTCCGTCAGCGCGATATCCATAGTCGTAGGCACGTCGCCCTGATTCTTGAGCTTCACCGTCAGCGTTTTGAGCGCCGCATCATACGTCACGCGTTCGATTTCCTCACCAGGAATAGACCCACCGCTCAGCTGAAGCTGGACAAATCCATCGCGCGAATACCAATAGTCGCCCGGCGCGGCAACGGTATTGCCGCCCGTAACCTTCACTGTCATGATCGGCAGGGCATCGTCGGCCTCGAACTCCCATGCAGCGCCGCCGTGACCGCCAAACGTCCAGATACAAAAGGCAATCACCAGCACGGCAAGCACCGCAAAACCAATCGCGACAAGGCCATGGTGCGCACGGCTTTCCTCGGCCGATACGTCCCATTGCGTCTCTCGATATAGATGCTTGTCTTCCATGTTCGCCTCCCCACAGGCACGCTCGTTGGCCCAATCGTACCCATTCAGGCTATACTTGAGCCCATGACATAACGGGGAGCTTGCAGGGCAAGACGGCAGGCTGAGATTGGGCGCGCCCGCCCTGACCCGCAAACCTGATATGGGTAATGCCAACGAAGGGAGCCGTGCCAATGAGCACACAGACCGAGCACAAGCTCGTCACGCAAATCGACTTCGCCCGTGCCGGGCAGATCACGCCGCAGATGAAGGAAGTCGCCGAGCGCGAGCATCGCGACCCCGAGTACATCCGCGAGCGCGTGGCCGACGGCCGCATCGCCATTCCCGCCAACATCGTGCACATCAAAAAGGGCATGCGCGCCTTTGGCGTCGGTGAGGGCCTGTCCACCAAGGTCAACGTGAACTTGGGCATCTCGGGCGACAAGGCCGATGCCGCCGAGGAATGGAAGAAGGTCAAGATCGCCGAGGACTTTGGCGCCGACGCCATCATGGACCTCTCCAACTCGGGCAAGACGCGCCAGTTCCGCCAGCAGCTCATCGACGAAACGCCGCTCATGGTAGGCACCGTCCCCATGTACGACGCCATCGGCTACATGGAAAAGCCGCTGGTCAAGCTCACCAAGGACGACCTGTTCGAAGTCGTGCGCGCACACGCCGAGGACGGCGTCGACTTTATGACCATCCACTGCGGCATCAACAAGTCGGTCACCAAGACCTTTAAGGAGACCGGTCGCCTGATGAACATCGTCAGCCGCGGCGGCTCGCTGCTGTTTGGCTGGATGGAGGTCACCGGCAACGAGAACCCGTTCTATGAGTTCTACGACGAATTGCTCGAGATTTGCCACGAGTACGACGTGACGATTTCGCTCGGCGA
>UROC01000113.1 GCA_900549345.1 uncultured Collinsella sp. | reverse complement strand
GATAGCCCGTCGCGGTGACATCGGATTTATGTCAATCCTGGTCTAACAGAGCCAATGAAAATCCCCCGCTGTTTGACGAATGCATAAACAGTGGGAGAGTCGATAACTGGATGAATATCATACCAATGTGGATTTACTTCTTTCGGCGGTGAATCACGTTGATGGCGTAACCGACGAGCATGGCCAAGACGATGACAATAAAGCCGATCAGGGGATTGTCGTTCATAGGGTCCTCCTATTTTCCGAGCGGGGAGAATTCGTCGACGATGAGGTCGAGGCATTGCGGAAGCGCGCGGGCTCCAAAGACGCCCGAATTGCTGGAGATAATCTCGCCATCGAACTGCATGCCCAGTGACGGGGTGCAGGTGATCTTGGCTTCCTTGGTCTGGATGATCTTGAACTGTGGGCGCCCGAGTACCTTGCCGGCGGGGTCAAGCGCAGCGGTGATCACGGTAGGCAGCAGCTGCACGGTGCGCACGGGTTCGATGACCGCAATGTCGACCATGCCGTCGTTCATGCGGCAGTTGGGGAACAGGTTGATGTCGTTTTGGATGACCGAGGTGTTGCCGGCCATGCAGCAGATGCCATCGAGCTCCTCGACAATGCCGTCATGCTCGATGGTAAAGTGCGCCACCGTGGGGTTGGGCGTGGCGAGCGCGGAGAGGAAGTAGGCGATCTCGCCGATGTCGTTTTTGGTAGGGGCGGCCTTCATCATGATCTCGGCGTCGAAGCCCGAGCCGGCGATGATGATAAAGCCGTGGCGCCTTTCGTTGCCGTTCTCGTCGAGCCAAAAGAGCTCGCCCATGTCCACTTTGACCGTGCGACCGGCACGGCAGGCCTTGGCAAGTGCCGCTGCCTCGGGGGCATTACCGATGTTGTTAAAGAACAGGCAGGCTGTGCCGGAGGGGAAGACGAGCGTGGGGACGCCGCATCCGCGCATTTGGTCGAGTACGTTGGAGACGGTGCCGTCGCCGCCCGAAATCACCACGCGATCAAACTCGCGCACGTCTGCCACGGCGTCTTCGGGTTCCATGCCATCGCCGATAAAACGCATCACGACCTCGTCGCCGCCCTGCGCGAGGGCGTGCGTGAATGCGTAGATTTCATCTGAGCTGGGGCCCGATGCCGGGTTGTGGATGATAAGGCAGCGCATACTTACGTTCCCGTTCTGTGACTAACCGAGTATAGTTGTAAGGCAATGCCGATATCCTACCCGTGTTTTTCGGGCCTAACCTTATTCGATGGGTTGATATGTACATTTCCACACATCAGGCTCTACTCGACTTTTGCCAGCGCGCCCGTGAGTTTGACGCGATTGCCGTCGATACCGAGTTTTTGCGCGAGCGCACGTTCCATCCGCGCCTGTGTTTGGTTCAGATTGCCACCCCTGCCGAGAGCGTTGCGGTCGACCCTCTGGTGATCGACGACCTGTCGCCGCTGGCCGAGCTTATGGCCGACGAGAGCGTGATCAAAGTCTTCCACGCCTGCTCGCAGGATATGGAGGTTATGCTCCATACCGTGGGCGTGCTGCCGCGTCCGATTTTTGACACGCAGGTGGCCGCCGCCTTTTTGGGCGAACGCCAGCAGATTTCCTACGGCGCGCTCGTGCAGACGTTTTGCGGCGTCTCGCTGCCCAAGACCGAGTCGCTGACCGACTGGTCGCGTCGCCCGCTGACCGACAAACAGATCGAGTACGCGATCGATGACGTCAAGTACCTGATCGTCGCCTATACCGAGATGATGAGCCGCCTGCGCGAGCTGGGCCGCGTGGACTGGGTGCTCGACGAGCTGCGCCCGCTGGCTGACGAGTCGCACTATCGCGCCGATCGCCACGAGGCGTTCCGTAAGGTCAAACGCATCAATTCGTGCAGCCGTCACCAGTTGGGCATCGCGCGCGAGCTCGCCGCCTGGCGCGAGGACCGCGCCGAGCGCCGTAACATCCCGCGCAAGTGGGTCATGTCCGACGACACGCTGCTTGCGCTCGTTAAGCGCAATCCCGTCCGCGTTGAGGAGTTCCGTAGCATTCGCGGTACCGACCAGCTGGGGGAGCGCGACGTGGACGGTGCGCTCATGGCCATCAAGCGCGGCGCGAGCTGCCCGCACGATCGCCTGCCGCTCATGGTGCGCGGACACCGTCAGATCTCGCCGGAGCTGGAGAGCGTGACGGACCTGATGTATGCGCTCATCCGCCTGGTTGCCGAGCGCTCGGGGGTGGCGACCTCGGTCATTGCCTCGCGCGATGACCTGGCCGATTACATCGAGCATCCTGAGCAAAGCCCCCTGCGCGAAGGCTGGCGTTTTGAGCTTGTGGGTTCGCGCCTGGACGATCTGCTTTCCGGCAATATGGGGCTCACCGTGAAGGACGGAAAGATTGAGTTGTTATAGGGAAGCCTAGTCTGCTGAGTGGGTAGAATGCCTCCAACGTGTAACTCGATTTGGAGGAATTCGCATGCCCTATTACTATGGATATGGCTTTGGCATCGACCCGCTGTACCTGCTGGTTGTTCTTGTCTGCACGGTGCTTGGCCTTGCTGCGCAGAGCTATATCAATTCGACGTACAAGACGTGGTCCAAGGTTCGCTCGGACGGCGACACGGGTGCCACGGTCGCTCGCCGCATGCTCGACGCCAACGGTTGCAACGCCGTGGGTATCAAGGGCGTCGCCGGTGAGCTCACCGACCATTACAACCCGCAGGACAATAACCTGTATCTGTCGGATTCCAACCGTTCGGGCGGCTCGGTCGCAAGCGTTGCTGTCGCTTGTCACGAGGCAGGCCATGCCGCGCAGCGCCAAAGCGGCTATGCCATGATGAAGGTACGCACCGCCCTCGTGCCGGTCGTCAACTTTACCCAGAACACTTGGACCATCGTGCTGCTCATGGGCCTGTTTATGAACATCGCGGGACTCACGACCCTCGCACTGATCTTCTTCTCGTTTAGCGTGCTGTTCCAACTGGTTACGCTACCGGTCGAGATTGATGCTAGTCGGCGCGCCGTGGCGTATATTGAGCAGTCGGGTATGAGCTCCCAGCAGGTCAACGGTGCCAAGAAGGTGCTGACGGCCGCCGCGCTTACCTATGTGGCTGCGGCGCTCACCTCGATTATTCAGCTGCTCTATCTTATGGCTCGATACAACAGAAACTCCAACCGATAACAAATGGCTCTGTTAGACCAGGATTGACATAAATCCGATGTCACCGCGACGGGCTATCC
>UROC01000112.1 GCA_900549345.1 uncultured Collinsella sp. | reverse complement strand
ATCTCGCGCACATCCATGGTCATGGCGTAGTCGCGCTTGTCGGCATCGGTGACGGTATCGTCGCCCACCTTGATGCTCGCCGGCACCTCAAACGACGTACTCGACCGCACGACGCCCAAGTCGAAGCCGGCGCCCGCCACGAGCGTCTTAAAAACCGAGCCGGGCTCGTAGGCGTCGGTGACCAGACGCAAGTTCATATCCTCGGTCTTGGCGTTTTCCAGATCGGTCTGGTCGTAGGTCGGATACGAGCAGGCTGCGAGAATTTCGCCGGTCGTGGGGTCGGTGACCAGCGCCGAGCCGTTCTTGGCCTTAGTCTTCTCAACTGCCTCTGCCAGGGCATCCTCGGCCGCACGCTGGATATTGACGTCGAGCGTCGTCACGATATCAACGCCGTCGACCGCAGCCACCTTTTTATAGGCACCGCCCGCGATATAGCTGCCGTCCCTCGCGCGCTCGCGTACGAGAGAACCGTTCGTGCCGGTCAGAAGCTTGTTGTATTGCTTTTCGAGACCCGTCAAGCCGTCGTTGTCTACATTCACTACACCCAGCACCTGCGATGCCAGATTGCCGTATGGATATACGCGCTTCATGGCCTGCTCAAAAAGCACGCCGGGCAGGTTCTTCTTCTCCAGCGCCGCAGCGTCGTCTTCGTCCACCTGGCGCTTGATATACACCCAGGTTCCATCGGACTCAACGAGCTTGCGGCAGGTCTTTTTATCGATTCCAGTTGCCTTGACCAGCGCCGACACCGTCTTGTCAACATCCTCGACAAGCTGGGGGTTCACGGCGATGTTGCGACATTCGACCGACGACGCCAGCACGTTACCGTTGCGGTCGTAGATAGTGCCACGTTTGGCATAGAGGGTCTGCGCAAGCAGGCGGCGCGCATCGGCACGCTCGCGCAGTTTATCGGCTTCGACAATTTGATAGTCGGCAAGGCGAAAGACGCCCAAGCCCAAGCCAAGCCCAATGAAGCCCATGACGGCTTTGCGGCGAGGCAGAGGCGTGCCTGTGAGCCATTCGGTCGACGAACTCTTGCGCGACCTGGTGTTATGCACTTGAGGGCCGCCCGAGCCGCGAAGTCGCGACGCCGGGTCGTTGCCACGGGACTGCCCGGCGTTGTAAGATTGCCGACCCGTTCCTTGATAACCAGAACGTCCCCGCGACGAGGGACGTCCAGAACCGCGGCCCCCATCGGAACCGCGGCGATAGTCATTTGTCATACTCAGCTACCGTCTTGCTACTGAGCGGTCGCGGTCGCGTTGGCGCCCGCGGCTGCATCCTGCGAAAAGTCAAGTGTAACGTTCTCGCTGGGCTCCACCATGCCATAAGCACCCGCAAGGTCGCGAATGCGCGTGTCGGCGCCATAGACCGAATGCATGACCTCCAGGTCGGAGCTCTCATCGGTCGCCTTTTCGAGCGTGTTGGTAAGCTCGGCGTTGCTGTTGAGCACCTGGGCCGTAACGCCGGCGAGCGCCACGCGGGCGACGCCGATCGTCATGAAGATAGCCGCAATGATGCAAAACGTTTTAAGAACGCTCATGAAAACCGGGCTTACCGCCTGGTTTGCCTGACGGCCCGCGCCCGTGTAGACATCAAAGCGCGGCGTGCGCTGCTCACGGGGAGCAACGGGGGCCTGCGGCGTCTCACGATAGGCGGGCATGGCGTTCATATCATAGGCGAGTGCTGCGCTTGAAGTGTTGTAGCCCATGATATGCCGCCTCCCATCCCGAGTACGTTGGTAGTGTGTTTAAGCTTCGTTTATGGTGCGAGCGGGAGGTCCAATATCGCGCGGTCGTGCCTACAGACGCTGCGCCACGCGGATTTTGGCTGATCTCGCCCGAGGGTTGCGCTCAACCTCATCAGGCTGGGCAACCAGGGGTTTGCGGGTGATGACCTTGAGTATCGGCACGTTGCCGCACACGCACACCGGAATCTCCGGCGGACACGTGCACCCCTGGCTCATCTCCTTAAAGTGGTTCTTTACGATACGGTCCTCGAGCGAGTGATACGAGATGACGCAGATACGTCCGCCCGGGTTGAGCCACCTGGTGGCGGCATCAAGCCCTCGTTCGAGCACATCGAGCTCGTGATTGACCTCGATGCGAATGGCCTGGAAACTTTTCTTGGCCGGGTGTCCGCCATGCCGACGAGCGGCAGCCGGGATACCCGCCTTGATGATCTCGACAAATTGGCCGGTGGTTTCGATCGGTTCTTGCTCGCGGCGGCGCACGATCTCGCGCGCGATCTGCGAGGCGAACTTCTCTTCGCCGTAGACGCGTAGAATCCGGGCGAGGTCGTGTTCGTTATAGGTGTTGATGACCTCAGCTGCGTTTAAGGTGTTATTACCCGGATCCATCCGCATGTCCAATGGGGCGTCCTCGTTATACGAAAAGCCCCTGCCAGGGATATCGAGTTGCGGCGACGAAACGCCCAAATCGAACAGGAAGCCATCGACCCCGGGCACCTCGGCCGAGCAAAGCAGCTCGTCCAAGTCGCCGAAGTTGCCCTTCAGCAGCTGGTGCGGAACGCCGGGAACCTCGCGGTCCAGACGGGCGCCAGCGGCCTCGAGGGCCATGTCGTCCTGATCGACGCCGAGCAAAAGGCCCGTCTCCCCCACCTGCGCGGCCATCTTTACCGAATGGCCGGCACCGCCAAGGGTGCAATCGCAGACGACGGAGCCGCTCTTTAGCCGCAGCGACTCAAGCACTTCGCCGAGCATGACAGGTTCATGCCGATATTCTTGTGTCAAGATCCCACGCTCCATCCGTTACCCGTGCCTTGCCCTTACGAGAAGAAGAGGTCCAGCAGGGCCTCATCGTCATCGTCCTCATCGGCCGCGGCGCGATCCCAAACCTCAAGGTGGTCGTAGTTGCCCACAACCGTGACCTCGCGGTCGAGGTTCGCCTGCTTGCGGAGAGACTCGGAAAGGCCGATACGACCGGCGCTGTCCACGTCCATCGACGTGGTGCGCTTGTTGATCGCCCTCATGAGCTTCTGGTCGTTGATGTCACGCGGGTTAAAACCCTCGTGGCCCTCACGACCCGCGAAGAGTCCTTCGACCCACTTATCGAAGGCCTCGGCAGAGAACACGTACAGAGCATCGACATCCAGGGCTTTGAACACGCGAACGTGCTCTCCAAGCTCCTCGCGAAGGGGTGCAGGCAGGGACAGACGACCTTTTGCATCGAGATTGCGCTCGTATGCACCAGTCATTCCCATGTGCGCCCTCCCCTCGGTTACTCAGATGGCACGTACGCGGGGAACCACCCCGCCTGTCGACGTCATTAATAATATGGGGAACCGCCCCATTTTTCAACACCTTTCCCCCCCCCCTCCCCCCCCCCCCCCC
>UROC01000111.1 GCA_900549345.1 uncultured Collinsella sp. | reverse complement strand
CGGTAATGATCGAAGAAGTCGGCGAGGTCTTCGAGCGACTCTTTGAGCACTTCCATGCGCGGCAGGTACACGATGCGGAAGTGGTCGGGCTCACCCCAATTAAAGCCGCCGCCGCGCGTGATCAGGATCTTCTTCTCGTGCAGCAGGTCAAGGGCGAACTGCTCGTCGTCAGTGATGTTGAACTTCTTCACATCCATCTTGGGGAAGATATAGAACGCCGCGCGCGGCTTGACCACCGAGATGCCGTCGATCTTGTTGAGTGCCTCATACACGAAGTTGCGCTGTTCGTAGACACGACCGCCGGGGCGGATGTAGTTGTTAACAGACTGATGGCCGCCGAGCGCCGTCTGGACGATTGACTGAGCCGGCACGTTGGAGCACAGGCGCATGTTCGAGAGCATGTTGATGCCCATAATAAAGTCGCTCATGCAGCGCTGGTTACCCGAAAGCACCATCCAGCCAATACGATAGCCCGCGATCATGTGCGACTTGGAAAGGCCGCTAAAGGTGACGCAGGGCAGGTCGGGAGCGAGCGAGGCAATCGAGACGTGCTCGTAGCCGTCCATGCACAGGCGGTCGTAGATCTCATCGGCAAAAATCATGAGCTGGTGCCTGCGCGCGATCTCAACGATGCCCTCGAGTACCTCGCGCGGATAGACCGAACCCGTGGGGTTGTTGGGGTTGATGATGACGAGGGCCTTGGTCGCGCTCGTGATCTTGGACTCCATATCCTCCAGGTCGGGATACCAATCCGCTTGCTCATCACACAGATAGTGAACGGGATGACCGCCGGCAAGGGTTGCGCACGCCGTCCAGAGCGGATAGTCGGGGCTGGGGATCAGAATCTCGTCGCCATTGTCGAGCAGCGCGTTCATCGAAAGCTGAATGAGTTCGGACACGCCGTTGCCCGTGTAGATGTGCTCCATCTGAACATTGGGCAGGCCCTTGATCTGCGAGTACTGCATGATTGCCTTGCGCGCGGAGAACAGGCCACGCGAGTTGGAATAGCCTTCGCAGTCGGGCAGCTGCTGGCGCATGTCCTTGATGACCTCATCGGGCGTGCGGAAACCAAAGGGCGCCGGATTACCGATGTTGAGCTTGAGAATACGCTCGCCCTCGTCCTCCATACGGGCGGCCTCGTCGACGACGGGGCCGCGCACGTCATACAGGACGTTATCGAGCTTGGTGGATTTAGAAAAAGTACGCATGGTGGTGCTCCTTGGAATTTGAGCTGAGGGATGGGGTTCGGGCTTGGGCACGTTGCGAGGCGATGATTCCTCGCCTTGATCGGCGTCACCGGCGAGCAGCCAGGAAACATCGACCTCCAAAATACGAGCGAGCAGCTCTGCCACATCGCGCCGCGGGATCGTCTTGCCGCTCACATATTGGCTCATCTGACTCTTGCCGAGTTTTTTTCCGAGCATCTCCGATGCGCGGATTACGTCCGACTGGCGAACGTCGCGATCGGACATGGTCTGTCGCAGGCGATCGCTAAACGTCTCTTGGGCCATTAGAACCTCCTTGCTGGCAAAGTTCAATTTATAGAACACGAATTGAACCTAAGTTCAATTTAGGCAGCAGTATAGCGCCGTACCTTATTCGGAAGTTCAATTTCACAAGAAAACGTACCGAACTCCGAGATTTGCCCAAGGCGGACAATGACGCGCACGCGTTTAGAGATATTCAAGGAATCGAGCGGCGGCAAGCGAAACGTCAGCCGTGCGATATATCGCGTTGATCTGCCGATGGGGATGTCCCTCGAGCGGACGCACGGCGACATCGAACTGACAGCGGCGCAAGATGAGCGCCGGAAGAATACTCACGCCCAGACCGTCCTCGACCATGGCCATAATCGCATAATCATCCCAGGTCGATAGCTTAGAACGCACCGCCAAACCCGCGCGGCGAAACAGCGGCGTAATCTCGTCGTCGCTACCGCGTTCCAGCAGAATAAACTGCTCGTTGGCCAAATCGGCAAGGCAAACGACCTCCGCGGTGGCAAGCGAGGAGTCCGCTGGCACCACGGCCATCAGCTCGTCTTGCACCAACGGCCGCGACGCCATACCGGCGCCGCGTGGCTCGCGCGGAATAAAGCCCAGGTCGCAGCGGCCTTCCGCCACCCATTGCTCAATCTCGGAGTAATCACCCATCAGCAGCTCGTAATCGACTTCCGGGTGATCAGCGCGAAACCGCGCGATCACCGGCGGCAGTACATGGGTCGCCACACTCGAGAATGTACCGATACAGATCTTGCCACGCATGAGCCCCCGCATCTCGTCCACGCGTCGCTGCAGGCGGCCAAACTCTTCGCATAACGCCTCGACTGCCGGCATGACCTGCCGCCCGTCGGCAGAAAGCACCACGCCCTCGCGGCTGCGATCAAGCACCTTAAAACCCCAGTCTGCCTCAAGGTCGCCCACCATGCGGCTCACGCCCGACTGCGAATAGCTCAGCCGCTCTGCAGCATGCGTAAAGCTGCCGGCACGCACCGTCTCGAGCAGCACTTGCATCTTTTGAATATTCGTTTCCACGGCATCCCTCCACCTTTACATGAGTTTTTGTCATGTTATCCATGCATTATATTCGCTTTTCTTCTAAAGCCACCTCACCCATAGTGAACATGCTCGGATATAGAGGGGATGTCAGCACATGAACAACGGACTGTTTACGTACTTAGCAGCATTGCTATTGTTTGGCTCCAACGGCATCATCGCCGCTGCCATCGCGCTGCCGAGCTCCGATATCGTACTGTTGCGCACGTTTTTGGGCGCTCTCACCCTTGCCGCCATCCTCTTCATAACCAAGCGCCATAACCTGCAGGCTCCGTCTCGCCCCCGCGAGGCCGCAGCGCTCATCGTCTCGGGCGCCGCGCTGGGCGCCAGCTGGATTTTCCTGTTCCGCGCCTATCAGACGATCGGCGTTGGCATCTCCTCGCTGTTGTATTACTGCGGCCCCATCATCGTTATGGCCCTCTCCCCGCTCATTTTTGGCGAAAAGCTGACCGGCGGCAAAATCGCCGGGTTTATCGCCGTTGCCTGTGGCGCCTTTCTCATTGCGGCGCAAGGTCTAGGCGGCAATATGCCCATTGCGGGTATCGCTTGCGGCATCGCCTCGGCCTTCTGCTACGCCTTGATGGTCATCGCTAGCAAGGGTGCGCCACACATCGAAGGCTTCGAGAACTCCACGCTCCAGGTGAGCGCCGCCTTTGTAACCGCGTTGATCCTTACGCTCTTCACGCAAGGTGCCCCCTCGTTCCTCTCCCCCAGCATTGCCGCCGGCATCGATTGGGGCGCCGTCGCCATGCTCGGCGTCGTCAACACCGGCATCGGTTGCCTGCTCTACTTTAGTGCCGTCGCCAAGCTGCCCGTCCAGACCGTCGCGGTCGTCGGCTACCTCGAGCCGCTTTCGGCCGTCGTGTTCTCCGTTGCCCTTTTGGGAGAGACCATGACGCCCATCCGCCTCATGGGCGCCGCGTTGATCATCGGCGGCGCGATCTTTTGCGA
>UROC01000110.1 GCA_900549345.1 uncultured Collinsella sp. | reverse complement strand
GATAGCCCGTCGCGGTGACATCGGATTTATGTCAATCCTGGTCTAACAGAGCCTTGCATTTTGGCCGTATCGGGTTAGCGCCCGGTACGGCTTTTTGATCAATAAAGCGTCTATTTCGGCGAAAAATAGCCGTTTACCTGCCTAGAAACAATTTGAGCGGTATACAATAACCATAACTGTTTCATCCTTAGCGGGATGCCGCATGATGGATATTACCTGCCATCGTGAGGTGTGTCGGTCGCGCACGGCGCGTTAGATGCTCGTGCTCGGTTTGAGGAGGCTGCTATGGCGGGCAAGGGTCGTGCGAGTGTCAACGATATGAAGCGTGTCGAAGTGCTGGTGTTGATGGAGATTGCCCAGCAAACCGAAGACAATGGCGGGCCGTATGGTTTCTCGCGCAAAACGCTTGCCGAGCGCGTGGGGGTTTCGCCGTATCGTGCCCGCGCCGCAATCGATCGCTTGGATTCCGAAGGCATGATTGATGTCGTCTCGCGTTATAGCGACGATGGCGGTCAGCTTGCAAATGGTATTTGCCTCACCGAACGTGGCGAGTGGTATCTTGAGGGCGTCCGGACCGGCATGCTCGTTCAGGAAATGCTCGAGGACGAGGTTGCTGATCGATAGCAGCATGTAACCCTTGCCATAGCGACGCCGTCTGGGAAACCGGGCGGCGTTTTGTTTCAAGATTGAGAAATGCAATCGCACGCGAGAAAAATTGCGAACGGTCCGCGGCACGAGTATTACAATGAAGACCCGTAAGATGTGGATAAACAACTTCTACGGGAAGCGCAGGTAACTCAATATGACCAAGCATGTGTTCGTAACCGGTGGCGTGGTTTCGTCCCTGGGCAAGGGTATTACCGCGGCCTCGCTGGGCCGTCTGCTCAAGTCGCGTGGCTACAAAGTAACGATGCAGAAGGCCGACCCGTATCTGAACGTCGACCCCGGTACCATGAGCCCCTTCCAGCATGGTGAGGTCTTTGTAACCGAGGATGGTTACGAGTCCGACCTGGACCTGGGTCATTACGAGCGTTTTATTGATGAGAACCTGACCCGCGATTCCAACTTTACGACCGGTGCCATCTACAAAAGCCTAATCGCCCGCGAGCGTCGCGGCGACTTTTTGGGCGGTACCGTGCAGGTGATTCCTCACGTCACCAATGCCATTAAGGACAAGTTTCGCCGCATCGAGGAGCAGACCGGCTCCGATGTAGTCATCACCGAGCTGGGCGGCACGATCGGCGACATCGAGTCCCAACCGTTTGTCGAGGCCATTCGTCAGTACCGCAAGGAGGCCGGCCCCGAGAACGTCTGCTACATCCATGTGTCGCTCGTTCCCTATATTGCCGCCGCCCACGAGGTCAAGACCAAGCCCACGCAGCATTCCGTCAAGGAGCTCCGCAGCTTTGGCATCCAGCCCGATATCATCGTGCTGCGCTCCGACCACCATATCGATGACGCTATCCGCGGAAAGATCGCAAGCTTCTGCGACGTCGACACCGATTGCGTCTTTACCAATGAGGACTGCGCGAGCATCTACGACGTGCCGCAGCTGCTTGCCGAGCAGGACTTTGACCTGCGTATTTGCGAGCGCCTGGGCCTGGACCCGCGTGAGCGCGACATGAGCGAGTGGAATGAGTTCCTGCGCAAACAGAATCACGCCAACCATCACGCCGACAAGGTGAAGATCGCCGTCGTGGGTAAGTACACGCAGCTACCCGATGCGTACCTGTCGGTTATCGAGGCCCTGCACCATGCGGGCGTCTTCTACGATCGCCATGTGGACGTCCAGCTGGTCGACGGCGAGAGCCTCGACGAGCAGAATGTCTCCGAGGTTCTGGGCGACGCCTCGGGCATCCTGGTCCCCGGCGGCTTTGGCAAGCGCGCCCTGGAGGGCAAGATCCTCGCGGCCGAGTTTGCCCGTGAGCACAAGATTCCGTATCTGGGCATTTGCCTGGGTATGCAGGTGGCCGTGTGCGAGTTCGCCCGCAATGTCGTTGGCCTTGCTGGTGCCAGCTCCTCCGAGTTTGATCCGGACGGTCCGTATAGCGTCATCGATCTGATGAGCTCGCAGGAGGACGTGACCGAGAAGGGCGGCACCATGCGCCTGGGCGCCTATCCGTGCAAGCTCGCCGCCGATACTCTTGCTCGTGAGGCATATGGCGAGGAACTCGTCTACGAGCGTCACCGTCACCGCTTTGAGTTCAACAACGCCTTCCGCGACCAGCTCGAGGACGCCGGTTTGGTTATCTCGGGTCTGTCGCCCGACGAGCGCCTGGTCGAGATGGTCGAGCTGCCGCGCGACGTGCATCCGTGGTATGTGGCAACCCAGGCTCACCCCGAGTTCAAGAGCCGTCCGACTAATCCGCAGCCGCTGTTCCGAGAGTTCGTGCGTGCCTCGATCGGTCAGCACGAGGGTGTCGATCGCCTGCAGGTGACGCCCATGAACCTCGCTACGGACTAAGGGTGCCGGCGAATAAGGAACATACCGAAGCTACTCCCTCGTCGCTCGCCGTGGCGGCGGGGGAGTATCTCGATTACCTCGCGGTCGAGCGGGGCTTGGCGCGCAACACGATTGCGGCCTATCGTCGTGACCTGACGACGTACTGCGCCTATCTGGAGCGGGCGGGCATCATGTCTTTTGATGAGGTGACCCGTCAGGTCGTGGAGGGCTTTGTCGCCGATCGCCGCGACGGAGGCTATTCCGATGCCTCGGTGGAGCGTGCGCTTGCGGCCGTGAAGGGCCTGCATGCCTTTTTGGTGCGCGATGGGGCCGTGACCCAAAACCCGACGGCGGCGTTGCGCCTGCCTAAAAAGGCCGAGCGTTTGCCGGAGTATCTATCGGTGGAGGATGTCTCGGCACTGCTCGATCAAGACTTTCCCGAGGGCGAGATGGGACTGCGCGACCATGCCATCTTGGAAGTGCTCTACGGATGCGGTTTGCGTGTGAGTGAGCTGGTTGGGCTCGATGTGGGCGATATCCATATCGACGATGGCTTTGTACTCGTTCGCGGTAAGGGCTCAAAGGAACGCCTGTCCCCACTGGTGGGAAGCGCGGCGCGAGCTCTGATGCTCTATGTAACTGAGGGACGTTCTCGCTTGGCGGCCCATGCCCGCGGAACCGAGACCTCGGCGGTCTTTTTAAATAAGAACGGACGTCGCCTGTCGCGCCAGGCCGTGCATGCGATATGCGAGCGGTATGGGCGTCAGGTGGGGCTGGTGGGGCTCCATCCCCATACCTTGCGCCACTCCTTTGCCACCCATATGCTTGCGGGCGGTGCAGACCTCCGTGTGCTACAGGAGATCTTGGGACATGCCGATATATCGACCACGCAGGTCTACACGCATGTCGACCGAACGCAACTGACCGAGGTCTATCTGGCGGCGCACCCGCTGGCACATCGTTAACACATCGCTGGCCTGCATATCTATAGGTATTTGGGGACGGGCCCCAGATTGCCGCGGCGTGCTTTTGCGCGCGCATGGGCAATCTGGGGCCCGTCCCATTTTTTGCCACTTGTCGTCGCGGTGGTGGGCCGCATGTGCCTTGGGTGGGGGAGTTTGGGGGCGATGTGAACGGCATGTAAAGGGACGCAAAAATCGCCTCAAGGTCAACTTGAAGGTTGAGGTTGAAAGGCGGGGTGCCACAGGTGGCATCCCGCCGTTGCTGTAAACACAACATATTGTGTTTTCGAACATATGATTGGGGGTGTTTTGCAATATATGGTGGGTGGAGTGGTGGGG
>UROC01000109.1 GCA_900549345.1 uncultured Collinsella sp. | reverse complement strand
AGGGCAAACCTTCTGGTGCAAACGTTGACAGTTTGTTACGGAGTTCCGTTTGTAGCGAGCGTGTTTCCAATGCTTCCGCAGCGTTTCGGGGGTGCCGTTTTGTGCGACTCCTGTTGCCCGGCGAGCACGCGCCCTCGGTTCACGCTAGAATGCACTCAACCTTTAAGCGGTTAATCCATCCATAAGATGCACGAAGGAGCTATCTATGAGCGAACCCCTGCGCACCGTGAACGTCGGTCTGATCGGTCTGGGAACCGTCGGCGGCGGCGTGGCCCGTCTGATCAAGAGCCACCACGATGAGTACCTGGCAGCCTACGGCATCGACCTTAAGCTGACCCGCGCCTGCGCGCTTGCTTGGGAGCAGGCCGAGGCGGCAGGCATTGAGCGCGAGGCCTTTACGAGCGACTGGCACGATGTCGTCACCGACCCCGCCGTCGACATCGTCGTCGAGCTGATTGGCGGCGAGCATCCCGCAACCGAGATCTTCACCACTGCCTTCGAGAACGGCAAGCACGTCGTCTCTGCCAACAAGGCCCTGCTGGGCCGTCACGTCGAGACGCTCGCCGAGAAGGCGCGCGCGTGCGGCGTGCAGATTAAGTGCGAGGCCAGCTGCGGCGGCGGCATCCCCATCGTGAGCACGCTCGAGCACGACCTGGTGGGCAACAAGATCCTGACCATCGCTGGCATTCTCAACGGCACCACCAACTACATCCTGTCGCGCATGGACGCCGAGGGCGCCGATTACGCTGACGTGCTCGCCGACGCCCAGGCTAAGGGCTATGCCGAGGCCGACCCGTCCGCCGACGTCGACGGCTTCGATGCCGCCAGCAAGACGGCCATCCTCGCCTCCATCGGCTTTGGCACCCGCGTTACCACCGATGATGTGTACCAGCAGGGTATCCGCACCATCGGCGCCGAGGACATCGCCCAGGCCCGCGAGCTCGGCTACACCATCAAACTGCTCGGCATCGCCCGCAACACCGACGCTGGCGTCGACGTTCGCGTGCATCCCACGCTGATCCCCGCAGACCATATGCTCGCCAAGGTCAACGGCGCCATGAACGCCGTCTACGTGGTAGGCGACGCCGTGGGCGAGACCATGTTCTACGGCGCGGGCGCAGGCTCCTTCCCCACCGCGAGCGCCGTCGTGGGCGATATCCTGTCGCTCTCCGAGCAGATCAGCCGCGGCGTGGCTCCGCTGCCCGAGATTGAGCCCTATGGCCACAACCTCACCTTTAAGCCCATGGACGAGCTCCAGACCAAGTACTATGTGCGCCTGAAAGTCGCCGACCGCGTGGGCGCCCTGTCCGAGACGGTCGACATCTTTGCCAAGCACAACATCTCGATCTCGCTCATCAACCAGGTCGAGGACGGCAAATCGGGCGTCAGCGATGCCTGCTCGGTCATCTTCCTGACGCACCGCGCGCTCGAGAAGGACGTCCAGGCTGCCGCCGCCGAGCTTGCCAGCGTCGGCTGCGTGGCCGAGGTCGCCAACGTCCTGCGCATCGAGGACGTTGAGGCTTGGACCGAAGGCGTCATGGCGAACTAGCCCAACGCTCGCCTAGCAATACGCGCCTTGAGGGCTCCCGTCCGATGTGGGACGGGAGCCCTTTTGTCACCTGCCCTAAGCACAACGGCAAAGCATATTTGCGCGAGCCGCTCATCGGTAACGCGGGCTACCGTTCACCGATATGCAAACGCGGCCGATTCCGACTACCGCTACGCTGTGCTGCGAATGTCCGCCCGCGATGAGAGGAAGCACCATGTTGCTCGAGGGCAAGAAAGCAATCATCACCGGAGGCACACGCGGTATCGGCTATGCCATCGCCTGCCGTTTTATCGAGGAAGGCGCTGCCGTCACCGTCTTTGGCTCGCGTCAGGAGACCGCCGATGCGGCCGTTGAGAAGCTGACAGCCGCCTATCCCGACGCCAAGGTCTGGGGCCGCTCCTGCGACCTCACCTCACTCGAAGCCGTGACCGAGGCCTTTACCCAGGCTGCAGCCGACATGGGCGGCTTGGACACGGTCGTCAACAATGCCGGTATCTCCCAGCGTTCACCCCTCTTGGACTACACGGCCGAGGAGTTCGCAAAGGTCATGGACCTTAACGTCGTCGCCGTCTTTAATGGCCACCAGGCTGCCGCCAAGATCATGACCGAGGCCGGCCACGGCGGCACCATCACTACCACAAGCTCGATGGTCGCCAAGTACGGCCAGCCCTCCGGCGTCGGTTACCCCACGTCCAAATTTGCCGTCAACGGCATGGTCCAGTCGCTCTCGCGCGAGCTCGCCCCCATGGGTATTCGCGTCAACGCCGTCGCCCCCGGCGTAACCAAGACCGACATGGTCGCCAACCTGCCCGAAGAGGTCATCAAGCCCATCATCGCCACCATCCCGCTCGGTCGCATGGGCGAGCCCGAGGATGTCGCCAATGCCTTTGTCTTCCTGGCAAGCGACATGTCCGCCTACGTCACGGGCGCCATCCTCCCCGTCGACGGAGCCGCCCGCTCCTAAGGAGCCACAAGCTTTGGCTTCAAGCTTCAACATAGCTCAACCAAAAAGGCGCGCCGTCTGAATCAACTGCAGACAGCGCGCCTTCTCCTGTTATGAAAGGGAAACTATGTCCCAGTATTTCGGATCAGAACGGGGCACGGTTTCCCCCAGGACCTCCTTGCGGAAACTGCATCCCACTCTGAGCGCCCATTCCGGGACACAGCTTCCCAACGGCCCCCGTTTCGGAAACCACATCCCGTTCCGAGCCTTCAAAGCGGGACGCGGCTTCCCCGAGAAAGTATCGACTACTTACCGTCGTCGTCTTCGGCTTCTTCGCGCGCATAGAGTTCCAGCATGCGGCGGCGGTATTCGCGCACAGCGAGCTTGGCGCGCTCCAGGCGGCGGCGCTCACGCGGAGTCAGCTCGGACGGGTCGACCTCGTCTCCATAGGTCTTATCGGCAAGCAGGTGCGCCGCGTCCACGATGCGGGCATCGATGTAGCCGCTCGCTGCCTCGGCGGAAAGACGCTCGGCAATCGTATCGAGCGTAGGCAGGCCCTCGAATACGCGACCATGGCCATGCGAGGTCAGCAGCTCGTGCTCGCGCGCGAGCAAGCTCGCTAGGTCGTGGTGGGCGCGCAAGATGTCGAGCGCATCGGATGGATGCTCGGCAACCTCTGCCACGGCGGCGACCGGTGCGGCATCCACCACGCGGTAGAAGAGCTGCGCGAGCAATGGCATCAAGAACACCGTGATGGCACCGGCGGCAACCATGACCGACGCAATATCTTGCGACAGCGCGCCCGCGTTGACGGCAACGCTCGTAACGGCAACGATGATCGGCAGCGCCGTGGTGCAGTACAGGGCCACGGTAATGCGACCATACGCCGACACATCGCGCGTCGCAGGACAAATGCTCATGGAAATAAGAATGGGCACGGCACGAATAATCAACAACGCCACGATAAAGCCCACGAGCAGACCCGGGCGCGACGCCACGGCCGTCAGATCGATCTTTGCGCCCGATACGGTAAAGAACACCGGAATCAAAAAACCGTAGGCCAGACCGTCGAGCTTGGTCTCGAGCGTATGGTTGCCCTCGGGGATGATATAGCGCAGGACAAAGCCGGCGGCAAAAGAACCCAACACGATGTCGAGATCAAAGACAGCCGAGAATGCCACGAGCGTGACCAGGATGAGCACCGTCAGGCGCACGAAGGTCTGCGACGTGGTATCGGCGCGCTCCTCAACAAATGCAAAGAAGCGGCTGCCGACGCGCTTGGAGCGGCTCGGGACCACGGCCAGCAACACGCAAACCACCGCAAACAAGCCAAGGATAACGAGCGTTTGGATGCCAGTGCGGGCAGACAACAGCACCGACATGGCGAGCACGGGACCAAGCTCGCCCCAAGTGCCATACGCGAGAATCGAGTCGCCCACGCGCGTGCCGGTGAGCGAGCGCTCACGCATGATGGGCACAAGCGTACCGAGCGCCGTCGAAGTGAGGGCAAGCGTCACGGCGATACCGTCGAAATGACTGACTGAGAACCACGGGGTAAAGCGCACGGCAAGCCAGGCGATACCAAACGCGACGACCCACGTCGCCAAGCCGTAGCGCCCCTCGACGCCCGTGATGCTCTTGGGGTCGATCTCAAAGCCGGCAAGCAGGAACAAAAAGGCCAGGCCCAGCTCGGACACAAGCGAGACCTCAGCATCTACATGGATGACGCCGAGCATATGGGGTCCCAGTACCGCGCCGAGCACGAGCAAAAAGACCGTCTCGGGAACGGGTTTTCCGGGAATCGCCGAGGCGATA
>UROC01000108.1 GCA_900549345.1 uncultured Collinsella sp. | reverse complement strand
GGAGGCAGCTCGCCATGCTCGCCGCGGCCATCGCGGAAGATATAACGGGCGCGCTCGGGCGATCCGGGGCCGGCGGCAAGAGCGGCTTTGAACCAAGGGTGCTGGTTGGATGAATGGTTGGGCACGATGTCGACGATGACCTTGATGCCGTGCGCATGAGCCGCAGCGATCATGTCATCGAAGTCGTCAAGCGAGCCGAGACGTGGGTCGACATCGCAGTAGTCCGCCACATCATAGCCGCCATCGACAAGAGGCGATGGGTAAAACGGGCTCAGCCAGATGGCCTCGATACCCAGCTGCTCAAGATAGTCCATCTGCTGGGTAATGCCCGCGATATCGCCCAGACCCGAACCAGTCGAATCCTTAAACGAGCGCGGGTAGATTTGATAAATCGCGGCATCGGACATCCATGAGCGCGAAGAGGACTTTTCTGTAGCCATGGGGTGCGCCTCCCTTGCAACGAGGTTTTGCGAGATGCCCACGATGATACGCCCAAAGCGGACATTCGCGGCAAACAACGCCACAGCCACGCCCCAAAACGCTCGCTCCCTCTCGGGTTCGAACCCATACGATGGGTACGAAAAAGCCCGGCTACCGTAGTAGTCGGGCTGTTGCGTTTGGAGCGGACAACGGGGCTCGAACCCGCGACCCCAACCTTGGCAAGGTTGTGCTCTACCAACTGAGCCATGTCCGCTTGCGGGTTATTAATTTACGCGAGTTGTCCAAAAGACGCAAGTACTTTTTTCAAAAAACTTGTCTGACGCATGTTCTTAGTAGCTAAACGCGCTAAAGCGATTGGCTAGGCACACGATTCCAGCGCTCCGCTAAACAGCTTCACCATCTGCACGCGCGTGCCGGCGCCGTCCGTACGATGAGCAACCTCCACGTTATCGACGAGCATACGCATAAGCTTGATACCACGGCCGCGCTCCTCAGATGCGACCGGTTCGCTCGTTTCATCGATAGAATAGCCGGCACCTCGATCAAGCACCTCAACCACAACGCGATCGCCATAGGCCTGAACCGTCAGGACGCACCCGATACCGCCCGCATGGTCATAGGCATTACCCAGCGCCTCCCCCGACGCCAATGCGACATCGTAGCGCTCGTCGCGGCGCAACGGAAGCGATTCAAGGAGTTCGGCGATGCGATGTCGGTAGTATGGAAGATTCTCGATACCCTGACGGACCTCGACGCTCTTACTCCAGCGAGGCAGCTCCCCCACCGGAATGGCGGGAATAGACTCCCGTGCCGGCCCCGCGACATGAAGGATATCGACAAGACGAGCAATCTCCAAAAAGCGAACAACTTCACCCGATGCATTGACGAGCGAAAGCAGGCCTTCTCGCCTCATGAGCTCACGAGCGCGCGTAAGCAGGAATGCCAAGCCCGTCGAATCGATAAAGCTAACAGCCTGACAGTTGATGACGACACGACGCACGCCGCGGCCAATCAAAGCATCCAACCGCCGACGCAGCGCAGGCACCGTGGCGATGTCGATATCGCCTGGTGGCGTCAAAACCGCTATGTCATTCCACTCATTCATACGACCATGGTTCCCCAAAAAAGCCCACTCGATGCATTCGTTTCCCCAACCGTACGGATTCAGCCCGCCCAGCGTCGTCTATGAACGACCCCGTAAAAACTCAAGGGACACCAATGCAATGTCATCGTCCAGCGCCGATTCGGTAAATCGGTCAAGCTCGCCCAAGACCTTGCCGCAAATGCCCGACACGCCCTCACCCGAGACAGAGAGCAGAAGGTCGCGAAGGCGCTGCTCGCCAAAGAAAGCACCCGAGCGGTCACGCGCTTCGATTGTTCCGTCGGTGTACATAAATAGCATGTCACCAGGAGCGAACGTAAACACGCCTGTCTCGTACACCATGCTCTCAAAGGCACCGATTACCCCCGATTGGCATCCAAGCAGCTCGACCTCTCCCCCACGAGCCTCGTCGCCACCCAGCGGCATCGACTCTGGCCTGATGACCATGGTCGGAGGATGGCCCGCCGAACAATACGTTGCGCGTCCGGCTTTAAGGTCAATCTTGGCGATAAAGGCCGTCACGAACGTCTCGACCCTCGAAAAGCCCATGAGCATGCTGTTAAGGGAGCGTGCCATGCGGGCCGGTCCAGCGCCCTCCCAGGCATATGCCGTCAGGGCCGTCTTGACGAGCGCGGACATCGATGCGGCCTCAATGCCTTTGCCAGACACATCACCCAGAATCATGACGGCGCAGTCGTCGGGAAGACGAATGAGCGTATAGAAATCGCCGCCGACCAACGCCGAGTTCGTGGCCGACAGGTACACCGAATCGGTTGCGATACCCGGAACATCCCCCAGTGAATTTCTCATGCCAATCTGGAGGGTCTGAGCGATATGGCGCTCCTCACGCTTTTGAGATTCGCCTTCATAGATCAGTTCAAAGTCATGAGCCAAGTGCACCAAGTAGTCATATTCAAGGTCATCAATCGGCTCTTGGCTACCATCACGAAGCAGCAGCGCGCGCGTCGTCGGACCCTTCGCAACAGAAGCAGGAACGATCGCGTCGTTACTGTGCTTGCCATCGCCCTCAGAGCGCGGGCGCCCCGCCTCGATGCCGGCGTCGACGTAGAGACCCTGGCAAGGCAGGCCATGTGCCCTAAGCCAGCCTCCCATAGGCATCGATTCGTCAACGCGAGTTATACGGACGTGTTTAAGGTCCTCGGCACTCGTGCCGCCCAAAACAGATGCCTCAAAGCCATCGGGGGCAGCCCCCAAACGTGCCGCTGGCGCCGTCGTGGAAAAGAAAAGCTTCTCGGGATCGTCCGGCAAAGCAACGCGACTGCCGCCTTCAAAATCTATGACGTAGGAATCCAGACTGGCGTCATACTCAATAGGGCAAAAATGGCAGTTGAGCATATTGCAGATCTCGGACGATACCGCCTGGGTAGCCGCGGCGGAATCGTCTAGAAAGGTAAACAACTCATCCCGCAAGACATTGAGCGAGCGGCCAAGCTCGGCCGTGCGACGGGAGCGAAGGCTCGATGCCATGCCGACCAGCTGGATAGACAGGTAATCGCAAATGACCTCGAGCACATTAACGTCATAGGCAAGCGGTGCCTGGGGGCGTTTCCAACCAACTTCCAGCACGCCAAGGATCTGCGTACCGTAAAAAACGGGAAGACAGATTTCACTGCGGTACGGAGGCATATCCTGCATGCGCAACAGGTGCTTAGAACGATTATCCAGGTCCATGAACATACCGGAGGCGGCCTTATCGCCCTCAAGGTCCTGTTGAATCGACAAGCGACAAGCACGCGACTCGCGAAGAACATACGTCGGAATGCCAGCGCCATACGGCAAAAACTCGGGCAGGTAGCTGTCGTACAGCTCCTTGGAAACACCGCGAAGCTTAAAGCCGCCGCTCTCAGAAAAATAGATAGCGGCACCCGAAGCATCGAGCGTTCCTACAAGTTGGTTCAAAACGGTATCAAGCAGGCTGGGTAGCTCATCGGAGCCCACGGTGCTCATAATGACCGAGAGCGTGCCAGAGAGACGCTTGTTCGCCACTCTAAGCTCCGATAACGCACGCTTGAGTTGACGGTCGTGAGAATACTGTTCCTCGATACTGTGAAGTGCCACCAGGACACGTGGCGCGCGGCGCCCAAAGATACGTGGAGGCGTTACGGAGCCTGCGCGAACCAATACGGGAATAAAGGAGCCATCGCTCAGCTTGAGCATCAGTTCGCTCTCGGAGCCATCAGTTTCAAATGGCAGACGATGTTCCGTCGCACGTTCAAAAGCGGACGAGTACAGGACGTCTTTAACATCTCCACCGATGACGTCGGCGCGTTCCTCGCACATCAAACCAAGTAAGCGATTATTCACATGCAGAATGGTTCCGTCGAGCTCGCAGATGATGACAGCATCGCTCGTGATCTCGACTAGTTGGGCAACGTCTGCCCACTCGTTGCGTTCAAGCGTTTCCATCGTGGACCCCACCGTCTATCGGTAACAAAAAAGCCTCCGTAGAGGCTTCTCAAATGCGATGGTGTCGGAGGCGGGACTTGAACCCGCATGACCAAAAAGCGGTCACTAGCACCTCAAGCTAGCGCGTCTGCCAATTCCGCCACTCCGACATGCTATGTTGTTGATTCGCGGTTCGTTTTGTTCGACCCGCGCGTTCAACGAGGAAGATAATAACCTATGATTCGAGAACTGTGCAAGCACTTTTTTCAAAAAAGTTTACGAATTTGTAATTGCGCAGGTAGATCCGCATGTCCGGCCCCGAATCGGTGCCGCTTCCCGGCGCGTCCTCGGGCATGAGCGATATTTTGCTGCGCACTTCGTGCTGCAAAATATCGCTCCCCCTGCGGAATGCGCCGGGAGGCGGCACCGATTCGG
>UROC01000107.1 GCA_900549345.1 uncultured Collinsella sp. | reverse complement strand
CAGCTTGGGGTTAGTGGCAAGCGCGCGGACGATCTCCAGACGACGCTGGGCGCCATAAGGCAGCGAGCCAGCCTGCTCGTTTGCCAGGTGCTCCATATCAAAGATGGACAGCAACTCCATGGCGCGCTCGTGGGCGGCCTTCTCGTGCTTCCAGTACGTCGGCAGGCGTAGCACGCCCTCAAAACCGGAGTAGCGCTCCTGGTTGTGCAGACCGACCTTGACGTTGTCCTCCACCGTCATGGTGTTGAACAGGCGAATGTTCTGGAAGGTACGGGCAATACCCATGCGGTTGACCTGATAGACCGACTTGCCCGAGGTGTCCTCGCCATCGAGCAGGATGGTGCCGTGCGTGGGCTGGTACACCTTGGTGAGCAGGTTGAAGACCGTGGTCTTACCGGCACCGTTGGGTCCGATCAGACCGGCGATCTCAGTCTTGCCGATGGTTAGGCTAAAGTCGTCGACTGCCTTAAGGCCGCCGAATTCAATGCCCAGGTGGATGCACTCGAGCGCCGGACGCTCGCCCAGGTCGCGGTCGGGAACGATGGCGCCAGAAGGATACGGGACCATCTTGCCCTTGTTGAACTCAAATTTACTGGGCATCGGCTGCCACCTCCTTCTTGGAAGCAAAGCGGTCCTTAATGCGTGCGAAGAAAGCCTTGAGCTGCGGGTTGTTGGTAAAGATCATGACCAGAATCAGCACGATAGCGTAGATGAGCATGCGGTAGTCCGAGAACTGACGGAGCAGCTCGGGAAGCACCGTGAGCAACGCCGCCGCGATGACGGAGCCGCGCATATTGCCCAGACCGCCCAGGACCACGAACACCAGGATGAGGATGGACGTGTTGAAGTCGAACTTGGTAGCGGAAAGCTGCGAGAAGTTACCGCCGAAGAGGGCTCCGGCAGCGCCGGCGAGAGCGGCGGAAACCACGAAGGCGATCATGCGGTACTCGGTGACGGAGATGCCCACGGACTCGGCAGCGATCTTGTTGTCGCGCACGGCCATAATGGCACGACCGGTACGGCTGCGAACCAGGTTGAGCACGATCACGAGTGCGACCATGACCAGGATGGCACCGGCGAGGAAGGTCGAATAGGTCGACACGCCCGAGGCGCCCTGGGCGCCCTTGATGATGGCGGTGCCGTCCTCGAGCAGGTGTAGGTCGTCGATCGTAGAGTTGCCCGTGATGTTAAAGATCACGTGCAGGCCGCGGGAGTCGACGCCCACAATGAGGCAGGTGACGATCTCTTTGATGATCTCGCCAAAAGCCAGGGTCACGATGGCCAGATAGTCGCCGCTCAGGCGCAGGACCGGGATGCCGATCAAGAAGCCCAGGATGGCGGCAGCGATGGCGCCGACCACGATACTGATGATCAGGCGCACCGGATCGGAGGGAACGGCGCTCTCGAGGGCGACCGCGGTAACGATGCCCGTATAGGCGCCGACGCTCATAAAGCCCGCGTGGCCCAGCGACAAGTCGCCCGCGATGCCGACGACGAGGTTAAGAGAGATGGCCATGACGATATAGGCCGTGATGGGAACCAGCTGACCGGCGATCATGCGCGGAATCATATGGTTGGACTGCATAAAGAACACGATGGCGAACGCCACAAGGCACATGGCGTACGTAACAAAGTCGTGACGCGTCTGCTTGTCTTTAAGAAACTTCATAACGCTCACCTACACCTTCTCGGGGACGTACTTGCCCAAGAGGCCGGCAGGCTTGACGAGCAGGACGATAATCAGAACACCAAAGACGATGGAGTTGGCAAGGCTCGTGGAAATGTAAGCCTGCGCCATCGCCTCGATGATGCCGATGAGAATGCCACCGACAAAAGCGCCGGGGATGGAGCCGATGCCACCGAAGACGGCGGCGTCGAAGGCCTTGATGCCAGGCATAGCGCCCGTCGTGGGCTGCAGCACCGGCGAGTAGGAGCACAGCAGCACGCCGGCGATAGCGGCAAGGGCAGAGCCGATGGCAAACGTCATCGAGATGGTACGGTTGACGTTGATGCCCATGAGCTGAGCGGCGGCCTTGTCCTCGGACACGGCGCGCATGGCTTTGCCCATCTTGGTCTTACCTGTAAAGAACATCAGACCGGCCATGATAACCAGGCAGGCGACGATGGTGACGAGCGAAACGGCGCTTACATTGAACTTGGCCAAGAACTCCGGCACCTGGAAGGTGACGAGCGAAGTGAAGTTCTTGGGCGTGGCGCCCCACAGAAGCTGCGCGGCGTTCTGCAGGAAGTAAGACACGCCGATGGCCGTGATCAGAACGGCCAGCGGGCCCGCCTGACGCAGCGGCTTGTATGCCAGACCCTCGATGAGAACACCGAGAACGGTGCAGACCACACAAGAGAGAATTACAGATGCCCAGCCCGGGAGGCCGAGATACGACGTGGCACAGAACGAGACGTAGGCACCGACCATGATAACGTCGCCGTGAGCGAAGTTCAGCATCTTGGCGATACCGTAGACCATGGTGTAGCCCAACGCGATGATGGCGTAGACGCTGCCCATGGACAGGCCGTTGACCAGGTATTGGATAAAGACCGTCATGTTCCACATCCCCCTTTCGAATAGGTTTCCAGTTAATGTATGAAACAGGGACGTTACACTGTCCCTAGATACCAAGCAAGCAGGGAAGGCCAAACCTCCCCTGCTTGGGATCAAAACCGCTCTATGTAAGGCGGCTTATTAGGCCTGTACGTACTTGCCGTCGGTGATGACGTACGCCGTGGGCTCCTTCTGGACCTGGCCCTTATCGTTCCAGGTGAGCTTGCCGGTCAGACCGTCAACGGTAATCTTGAGCATAGCCTTAGGCAGCTTCTCGGCGACCTCGGTCGGGTCGGCGTCGACACCAAGACCGGCCTCCTCGAGGGCCTCGGCCACCGCGTGCACGCCGTCGTAAGCGTCGGCGGCAAACTGGTCCGGAGTCTCGCCATACTTATCCTTGTAAGCGTTGACGAAGTCGGCGTTCTTCTCGTCGTCGGCGGAGAACGGGGTCATGAGCAGCAGACCCTCGGCAAGAGAGGTGTCGAAGCCCTCAACGCCCAGGATGCCGTCCATGCCGTCGCAACCCATCATCTTGACGTCGTAGCCCATGTCCTTGGCGTTCTTGAGCAGGACGGACGCTGGCGTGTAGTAGATCGGCGCAAAGATCATGGTGGCGCCGGCCTGCTTGGCCTTGGTCAGCTGGTTGGTAAAGCTCGTGGCGGAGTCGTCCTTAAAGGTCTCCTCGTCAACAATCTCGAGCTTGGATTTAGCGGCCTGAACCTTAAAGGAATCTGCGATGCCCGAAGAATAGGCGTCGCCGGAGTTATAGAACAGCACGAACTTCTCGTCCGCATACTTCTGCGCCAGGAACTTGGCAGCGTTGACGCCCTGGTTGGGATCGGTAAAGCAAACCTGGAAGACGCAATCCTTGCCCTTGGTGACGTCCTCGGAGGACGCGGACGGAGTGATCATGAACGTTTCGGGGTCGTTACCGCACTCGGCGGCAACGGCAACCGACGCACCCGTGGTGGTCGGGCCGACGAGGGCCTGCATGCCCCAGTCGAGCAGGGTGTTAAAGGCGTTGACGGCCTTCTCGCCGTCGGCCTGGTCATCCTCGGCCTTGCTGGCAAGCGGCAGCTCCTTGGTCGAGAAATCCTTGCAGCCAAGCTCGACACCCTGGGTAACGGACTTGCCGTAGGACGCGTTGGCGCCGGTCAGCGGTCCGATGGTGCCGATCTTAAACGAAGCGTCGCCCGAAGCGGAACCGCTGTCGCCGCCGTTGGAGGAGCAGCCAGCTAGAATGGACATCGCCCCCAGACCTGCTGCGCTCGCGATAACGCTCCTGCGATTCATAACAGGGTTCAATGACTTACCGGTGAGGCTCGACATGCGGCTCTCCTCTCAAATCTCGTCGGGTTTCGGTTACCCAACAGGCCATCCTTCGCCGTGTTCGGCGTTCGCAAAATAGTAGACGCTTTAGTTGAGAAAAGTGGCGATTATTTCAACTATTCTTTTGTTTTGTCCGTTTATCCATAATTATGCGTATTTCTATTGGTTTATGCAGTTTAGCCACTTTATTGTGTGAAAGTAATGTTTCCATTCTGTTACAAGCTTCCCTGCCCTGATTAAAACGGCCTCACCGGTAGCGCTTTATACGCACTTAGGCGGCGATGTACTTGCCGTCCTGGATCACATAGGCTGTAGCGGGCTTCTCGACTTGGCCCTCGTCGTTCCACGTGAGCTCGCCCGTCAGGCCCTCGATCTTGATCTTGCGCATGGCCTTGGCAAGATCGCCGGCAATGTCGGCGCCGTCGGCCGTAATATCGATGTCTGCCTTATCGATAGCCTCGACAATCGCATGGACGCAGTCATAGGCATCGGCGGCAAACTGGTTGGGCGTCTCGTCGTAGGCGTCCTTATATGCCTTGACGAAGTCGGCGTTCTTCTCATCGTCGGCAGAGAACGGGGTCATGAGCAGCACGCCCTCGGCAAGAGAGGTGTCGAAGCCCTCGGACCGTTCATGCCGTCT
>UROC01000106.1 GCA_900549345.1 uncultured Collinsella sp. | reverse complement strand
CGGATTGGGTCATAGTGTCTGTCGTTGCCAAAACATCGGCGTTGCCTTGGTCCGGGCTAGTCGTTGGGTAGTCATTGGGGACGTTTTTAAACGACTAGTCAAACAAGAACCTCCCCAATGACTACCCACAAAGCGAGAGTGGATGTCGTCATTTTGCGGCACTTGGGGACGTTCCTTTTGTGCCGGCAGTTTGGGACACTCCTTGCGTTAAGAGGCTGGCGTGCGTCAACCTGTTCTCATTGCAGCAAAAAATCGCCCCGTTCTTGGTTGAGGACGGGGCGATTCGTCTTTTGGACTTGTGCAGCCAGGCTTATGCAAAGCGGGAGACGAGCTCCTGGAGCACGTCGGTCATCTTGACGAGCGAACTGACCGGGACGAATTCGTTGACGCCGTGGTAGCAATAGCCGCCGGTGGAAAGGTTGGGGCAGGGCAGACCGCGGAACGACAGCTGCGCGCCGTCGGTGCCGCCGCGAATCGGCAGCACTTGGGGCTCAACGCCGCAGGCAAGGTAGGCTTCCTTGGCAACATCAATAAGCTCGGGAAAGTCACAAACGATCTCGGCCATATTTCGATATTGCCGCTTAATCTCGACCGTCACGCGCTCCTCACCCAGACGCTGGTTGAGCATCGAGGCGGCGGCATCAATAAGGTCGAGTTTCTGCTGGAACTTGGCGGCGTCATGGTCGCGGACGATGTAGCGCGCCGTGGCGTGGTCGACGGTTGCAGATACACCCTCAAGGTGATAAAAGCCCTCGTAGCCTTCCGTATACTCCGGGCGCTGCACGTAGGGGAGCAACGCGTTGAAGTCGCAGAACAGATTGCCTGCGTTGACCATACGGCCCTTGGCGTCGCCCGGGTGGATGGACTGGCCCTCAAAGCGGACGGTCGCCTCGGCGGCGTTAAAGCACTCCCACTCCAGCTCGCCGATGGGGCCGCCGTCGACCGTGTAGGCGTACTTGCAGCCAAAGGTATCGATATCCAACAGCTCGGCTCCGTGGCCGATCTCCTCGTCAGGGCAGAAGCAAATGCCGAGTGCGGGATGGGGCAGAGAAGGGTCCTGAGCGATACGTGCGACAAGCGACATGATCTCGGCGACGCCTGCCTTGTCGTCCGCGCCCAGCAGCGTGGTGCCATCGCTGCAGACCAGGTCCTCACCCGCGAGGTCGTTCAGGGCGGGAAGCTTGACGGTACTCATGGCAACGGGCTTACCGTCAACCGTGCCGCAGACCAGGTCGCCGCCTTCGTAGTGTACGATGTGCGGCTTCACGCCGGCGCCCGGTGCAACTTCGGTGGTGTCGAGATGGGCGATCAGGCCCAGGGCGGGCTTGTCCTCAGCGCCCGCACTTGCGGGGATATGCGCGCAGACATAGGCATGCTCGGTCACGTGGGCATCTTCCGCACCAAGCTCGCGCAGCTCTTCAGCCAGCACGTTGGCAAGGTCAAACTGAACGGCGCTCGAAGGTACCTGGTCGCAGTTTGCATCCTCGGACTGCGTGTTGATCTGGACGTAGCGCAAAAAGCGCTCGAGGACATCGGGGTTCGTGGTGGTGTTTTCCATAAAGACCGCTCCAATCTTGGTCGTCGTGTGCAACAAGAACTCTAGCACGGTATGCCACGGCATACTGCGACGCTTGGATGGGGTAGAATCAGCCATTGAATGCAGAAGGGACGGAAGATCATGGATACGACAAATAGCTCGCGCGAACTACATTTGACGGTGGCGAACGAAGACTACTTGGAGTGCATGGTTCGCATTGAAAGCGAAGAGGGGGAAACCAACGGCGTGCGATCGGTCGACATCGCGCAGCGCCTTGGCGTCTCCAAGGCATCGGTCAATAAAGCGGTTTCGGCGCTCAAGGCATCCGAGCTTGTCGAGCAATCGCACTATGGCAAGGTAATCCTGACCGATCGCGGCCGCGAGGTTGGCACGGCTATCTGGTACCGTCATCGCCTCATCCGCACGTTTTTGGTTCAGGAGCTCGGTGTCGAATTTGAGCGAGCCGATTCCGAGGCCTGCATGATGGAGCATGCGCTATCCGAGGACACGATGAGCCGCTGGCTCGCCTATCTCGAAAAGCAGGGGATCAGCGTCGAGGAATAGCGGGATATATATGGATACGAGTTATTACAACCGCTTTGGTGCCGAGGAACTTACGCGCCGCTTGTCGAGCGAGACCTTGTTGGCGCAGGGCCCCATGGGCAGTGTTCTGTTGAGTGAGTACGATGCCGCCGATATTCCACCGGCGTTTTGGAATCTGGCAGAGCCGCAGACCGTTTCTCGCATCCATCGCTTGTATGTCGCCGCCGGCGCGCAGGTGCTCATTACCAATACCTTTCAGGCATCAAGCTATGCCCTCAAGCACGACCAGATTGCGTCGTCCGTGGCGGAGGTCAATCGCGGGGCCGTCGACGATGCCCGCCAGGCGCACCCTCAGCTGCTGCTGGGCTCGATGGGTCCGATCGGTATTGAGTGGTTTGCCGAGGACTCTGCCGAGTTTCGTGAGATCCGAGGCATTGCGCGCGAACAGGCGCACGCCTTGCTCAATGCTGGTGTTGATGGTCTGCTGATCGAGACGGTGACGTCTATCCGTAATTTGCAGCCCATGCTTGCCGGCGCTCGAGATGCCGCTGACGGCATGCCTGTCCTGGTGAGTTTTGTCGTTGATGACAAAGGCGACCTGTTGGGCGATGGCCTCAACATCGAGGCAGCCGTTTTGTACGTCGAAAAACACGGCGCAAACTCGGTTGGTGTTAATTGCTGTTCGCTTGCGGCCGCGAACGCGGCGGTGCCTAGGATGGTTGCATCGGCGACTACTCCCGTCACGGTGCGTCCCAACGTGGGCGATCCGGTCCAGACTCAGGATGGCCCCGTGTGGCACGAGAACCCCGAAACTTTCGCGCGCGCATGCATCGAATGGAGACATGCCGGTGCCGCAATGGTGGGCAGTTGCTGTGGAACCACGGCAATCACTACGGCAGCGATGGCCGAGGCGCTCGATATATAAAGGGCAAAACCGCTCCATACGGGGCGGTTTTTTTTATTGCCTGCATGTCCTCGGCAGCATTTGCCCAAATGGTGAATGCTGGTGCCGGCAGGTTGCCGAGTGTGTATCGCGGGTATACCTCATGCGTACCATGATCCAAACACTGTGAGGTGTCTGCGCGTGTGCGCGATAATTCATTTTGGAACTGACGGTTGGCGCGCTCGCGTCGATGAGGACTTCACTGCCGATAACGTTGCCCGTATCGCCGATGCCGTCGGCGAGTTGTGGCAAAAGACCAATCCGGGCAAAACGGTATATATAGGGTTCGACACTCGGCCCCTGGCGCGCGAGTTCGCTGAGCTTGCGGCGGGTGTGCTAGCAGCGCACGGGCTAGACGCCGTGCTCGCTTCGCGACCTGTTCCGACCCCTGCCCTTACGTGGGCGGCGGCTTATGACGGTGAGGCGTGCGGCACGCTCATGGTGACGGGGTCCCATCATCCGCAGGGTTATCTGTGTCTCAAGATTCGCATGGGTGACGGCTCGACCGCCAACCAGGATGTCATCGAAGAGCTCGAAGAGACCATGGCTCCCGAGCCAATGGGGATCGAGGGGCAATATCGCACCGCGGATATCATTCCTGACTATATGCAAGCGGTGGCATCGTTTGTCGATGCCGAAGCCATCCGCGCCGCGCACCTGCGCGTGGTTGTTGACCCCATGGGCGGCGCAGCCCAGGGCTATCTAGCCGACTTGCTGCGCGAGCTTGGCGTTGAGGTGCACGAGATTCACGCCGGGCAGGCGCCTGACCAAGAAGATATCTGCCCCGACCCCGTTGAGCCGTGGGTGGACGCTTGCGAGCATACGGTTATCGAGGACGGAGCTTGCGCTGGCCTGGTGACCGACGGCGACGCCGACCGTATCGGCGCGGTTGACGAGCGCGGCAGATATATACATCCGCATCAGATCATGGCGCTCGTTTTGGGCGACTTGGTTCAATTTCGTAATTTGGAGGGGCGCGTCGTCGTCAATCTTTCGTGTTCGACGCTCGTGCGTCGCATTGCCGAGGCGCTTGGCTGCCGCGTGACCGTCAAACCAGTCGGTTTCAAATATATAGCGGCAGAGATGAAGAAGGGTGGCGTCCTCATAGGCGGCGAAGAAGCCGGTGGTATCGGCATCGCCGCGCATATGCCCGAGCGCGATGGAATCCTCGCCTGTCTGGTTCTGTGTGAGCTCATGGCAAAGACGGACGCGCCTTTGGGCGTTCTGGTCGACCAACTCGAGGACAGTTTTGGTAAGACGAGTTACGGTCGACGCGATTTGCGCCTTGAGGCCGAAGATGCCGAAACGTTACGAACCCTGCTGCCGGGCGTAAACCCCAAGTCGATTTGTGGCAAGGTGCCGCAAAACGTTAGTCATATGGATGGCTTGCGTTTAGCATTCGAGGATGACACGTGGCTGCTGGTCCGTCCTAGCGGGACCGAACCAGTGGTGCGCGTCTACGCCGAGGGGTTCTCAGTGGAAGAGCGTGATGAGTTGCTCGATGCTGGCTGTGCTTTAGCTAGGGGAACGTATCCGCTTTAACCATGAGACTGCCTTATATAAAGAGATGCTCGGCGAGCGGTAGTTAACGGCTGGCAAACGTTAGTCGGATCCCAAATTGTGTAGGAAATGTGTATGCCCAGATTCCCGCCCCCGGCGCCCCTCCGGTCTGGCAATATATCTCCTTGCCGCGCGGCCCGGTCGGACCGGATCAGCCGCC
>UROC01000105.1 GCA_900549345.1 uncultured Collinsella sp. | reverse complement strand
CCAAGGACTGCCAGGTCGGCTACCTGGAGCAGGAAACCAACCTGGAGCAAAAGGACACCACCATCCTTGCCGAGGTCATGGCCGCCGCCAAGGAAATCCGCCGCATGGGCGAGCGCGCCAACGAGCTGCAGGCTCAGATCACCGAGCTCTCTGAACAGGGGAAGGACGTCGACGCACTCCTTAACGAGTACGGCCAGGTCCAGGACCGCTTTGAGCATCTGGGCGGCTACGAGCTCGAGAGCAACGCCCGCAAGATCCTGTCCGGCCTGGGCTTTAAGGTCACCGACTTTGAGCGCCCGTGCTCCGAGTTCTCGGGCGGCTGGCAGATGCGCATCGCGCTGGCCAAGCTCTTCCTGCGCCATCCCGACCTGCTGCTTCTGGACGAGCCCACCAACCACCTGGACCTCGAGAGCGTCCAGTGGCTGCGTGGCTTTATCGCCAACTACGACGGTGCCGTCCTCATCGTCAGCCACGACCGTGCCTTTATGGACGCCTGCGTCGACCACGTCGCCGCACTCGAAAACCGTCGCGTGACTACCTACACTGGCAACTACAGCAGCTACCTCAAGCAGCGCGAGGACAACCTGGAGCAGATGCGCGCCAAGCGTGCCGCCCAGGAGCGCGACATCGCCCACATGCAGGTCTTCGTCGACAAGTTCCGCTACAAGCCCACCAAGGCCGCCCAGGCCCAAGAGCGCATCCGCAAGATCGAGCAGATCAAAAAGGAGCTCGTCATCCTGCCCGAGGGCCACAAGCACATCGACTTTAAGTTCCCCGACCCACCGCGCTCCGGCGATATGGTCGTGGGCCTCGAGGGTGTGTCCAAGTCCTACGGCGACAAGCACATCTACAGCGACATCGACCTCAAGCTCTACCGCGGCGAGCATGTGGCGCTCGTCGGCCCCAACGGTGCCGGCAAGTCCACGCTCATGAAGATCCTCGCCGGCCTGGAGCCGCCCACCACCGGCACCCGCGACCTGGGCACCAACGTGGGCGTGGCCTATTACGCCCAGCACGCGCTCGAGGGCATGACCGAGTCCAACACCGTCCTGCAAGAGATCGACACCGTCACGCCCAAGTGGACCGTGCCGCAGCAGCGCAGCCTGCTGGGCGCCTTCCTGTTTAGTGACAACGATTCCATCGAGAAGCAGGTACGCGTCCTCTCCGGCGGAGAAAAGGCGCGTCTGGCGCTCGCCAAGATGCTCGTGGCCCCCGAGGCGCTCCTGTGCCTGGACGAGCCCACCAACCACCTAGACATCGACTCGGTGGACATGCTCGAGAACGCCCTGCAAAACTTCCCCGGCACCATCGTGCTGATCAGCCACGACGAGCACCTGGTGCGCGCCGTTGCCAACCGCGTGATCGACATCCGCGACGGCAAGGTCACGGTCTATGACGGCGACTACGACTACTACCTCTACAAGCGGGAGGACCTGGCAGCCCGCGCCGCTGCCGAGGCGGCAGGGGAGAGTGCTCCGGCCACGGCCAAGTCCGCCAAGGTCACCGCAGCCCAGCCCGATACGCCCGCCGCTGCTTCCAAGCCTGCCGAGGGCAAAAAGACCAAGGAGCAAAAGCGCGCCGAGGCCCAGGCCCGCGCCGCGCTCAACAAAAAGCTCAAGGGCGTGCGCAACCAGCTCAAGAAGATCGAGACGGAGCTCGATAAAAAGCGCGCCCGCTATGACGAGCTTATGGAATTGATGGCAAGCGAAGAGCTTTATGCCGATCAAGACAAGTTCAACGCCGCGCTGGGGGAATATAACGGCCTTAAGCAAGAGCTACCCAAGCTCGAGGACGAATGGCTGGAGCTTTCCACCCAGATCGAAGAGGAGACCGCGCGTGAACTCTCGTAAGGCCGCTGCCGTGGCGATGAGCATCATCGCCATCGCCTGTCGCATCTGCGGCATCTTTATGAGCGCGATGACTGTGCTGCTGTGCTTTAGTGGCCTCACCGCCAAGCTGCAGATTGTCGGCTTTGTCGTCGAGCTTTCTCGCGCGCTGCCGAGCGCCATCGCCGGCTACGGCGTCATCACCTCGCCCTTTGGCGGCGTCTTCCGCCTGGATTACGCCATCGTCGCTGTGATCCTGTTTGTAATTGACTACCTGCTCACGCGCGCTTCGCGCCGCGTCCGCTAGGGGAGCGCCATGTCCAGCAGCTACATCATGAACCTGCTCGCCAGTGCCGTCGCCGTCATCGTGGGCATCGTGATCCACGAGAGCGCACACGCCGCCGCGGCCTGGGCGCTCGGCGATAAGACGGCGAGTTCGCGCGGCCGCGTGTCGCTCAACCCGCTCAACCATATCGACCCGTTTGGCACCATCATCCTGCCGCTGCTTATGCTTGCCGCCGGCGGTCCCGTATTCGCCTTTGCCAAACCTGTGCCCGTCTACCTCAACAACCTCAAGCACCCCAAGCGCGACGAGGTCCTGGTGAGCGTAGCCGGCCCCGCATCGAACATCGCACTCGCGTGTCTTGCTGCCGCCCTCATGCGCCTGACCTATGGCAACCTCTACACCAGCATGTCCTTTGCCGTGGCATCGCAGATCATGAACTTCGGCGCCACGTTCATCGTAGTCAACCTGTCACTCGCGTTCTTCAACCTCATCCCGATCCCGCCGCTCGACGGCTCGTCGATCATCGTGCCCTTCCTCAAGGGCAAGGCGCTCGCCAACTACTACCGCCTGCAGCAATACGCCATGCCCATCCTCATCCTGGTGCTGTACCTGCTGCCCATGTGGACCGGCATCGACGTAATCGGTCGCTATTTCGACGTTACCGTGTATCCGCTCGCTGAGCAGCTGCTCAACTTCGCAATCGCCGGCATCTAAGGTAAACTAACAGGTCGACCGTGCAAAACGGTCGCAACAAGCACCCAAACCGCGCCGCGAAGGCGCCGTCAAAGGAGGTCGAAGATGTCGTATCGCGTGTCGACGCAGGTCTACAGCGGACCGTTCGACCTGCTGCTGCAGCTGGTAACACGTCAAAAAGTAGATATCGGCGCCATCTCCATTAGCGAGGTGGCCGAGCAATACCTAGCCGAGGCCGAGCGCATCGAGGCGTTGGACCTGGACGTGGCGAGTGACTTTTTGCTGGTCGCGGCAACCCTATTGGACATCAAGGCCGCCTCGCTGGTGCCGCAGGAGGCCCCGCGCAAAGTCGACGACGACGAGATTGACGAAGACCTGGAGGAGCTCAGCGCGCTCGACGGCGACGCCCTGCGCGAGGTCTTGATCCAGCGCCTGATCGCCTACAAGCAGTTTAAGGGCGCGGCGGCGGCCCTTGGCGCCCGCATGCAGGCCGAGAGCCGCATGCACCCGCGCGTAGCCGGCCCCGATCCCGAGTTTTTGGGGCTCATGCCCGACTACCTGGCTGGCATCACCCTGCGCGGCCTGGCCGTCATCTGTGCCGACCTGGACGGCAAGCGCCAGACCTTCCTGCTGGAGGCCGAGCATGTGGCGCCGCATCGCGTGCCGCTCGACCTGACGGTGGCCTCAGTCGACCGCTTTACCATGGCGCACCAAACCTGCACCTTCCGCGAGCTCTTGGACGGCGACGCCACCACCGAGCAGCTCGTCGTCACCTTTTTGGCCATGCTGGAGCTCGCCAAGCGCGGCTCGCTCACGCTGAGCCAGGACGAGATCTTCGGAACCATCTGCATCAACCGAGTCGAGGGCGCCGAGGCATACGTGCCCGGCGAGGGCCCCGAGCTCACCGAATAGGAGCCGCAACCATGTCAACCCTTTCCACGCTGGAGGCAAACAGCCTCAAAGGCGCCCTCGAGGCGCTGCTGCTGGTGTCGAGCGACCCCGTGAGCGCACCCGCGCTGGCAGGTGCGCTGGATATCGCCCCGGGCGAGTGCGCATCGCTGCTCGCCGAGCTCAAGGTTGAGTACGAAGAGGCCAATCGCGGCTTTCAGCTACGCGAGGTCGCTGGTGGCTGGCGCTTGTTTACGCATCCCGCCTACCACGACGTGGTCGAGGCCTATGTGCTGAGCTGGGACACGCAAAAGCTGTCGCAGGCGGCGCTCGAAACCCTGGCGGTCATCGTATACCACCAGCCCGTGACGCGCGAGGTGGTCAAGGGCATCCGTGGCGTCAATTCCGACGGCGTCATCGCTTCGCTCGTGGACAAGGGCCTGGTGCGCGAGCTCGGCCGCGATCCCCAGCGCGGTCAGGCCATCATCTACGGCACGACCAACGCCTTCTTGGAAAAGTTCGGTCTACGCTCCACCCGCGACCTGCCCGATCTGGAGCAGTTTGCCCCCGACGAGCAGTCGCGTCAGTTTATCCGCGAGCGCCTGAGCGGCCGCAGCATTCAGTCCACGCTCGAGGAGCAGGCCGAGGACTTGGACGAAGAGCGCGAACTGCTCGATACCGATGTTGACGATGTTGAGGCAGTCGAGGGCTTGGAAACCCTGGTCGTCGACGAGACCTCGGAGGATTTGCATGACGAGGACTAACGAAGTAGGGGAGACGCGCGTCGTGGGCGCAGTACCCGCAATCGACGCCCAGCCCGTCTACCCGCATACCATGCGCCTGCAGCGCTTTTTGGCGCGCGCGGGCGTGGCGAGCCGACGCGGCTCGGAGGACCTGATGACCGCCGGCCGCGTGACTGTTAACGGCGAGGTCGCGACCGAGCTGGGCACCAAGGTCGACGTCGACCGCGACCATATCGAGGTCGACGGCATGCCCGTCAAGCTCAACCAGGGCGCCGTGTACTTGATGCTCTACAAGCCGACCGGCTACCTCACCACCATGAGCGACCCGCAGGAGCGTGCTTGCGTGGCCGACCTGGTCC
>UROC01000104.1 GCA_900549345.1 uncultured Collinsella sp. | reverse complement strand
ATAACCACGGGGCCGCGTCGGTACGTCTCGTCGTAGGCCGGCTCGCCCTCGACGTTCTCATTCTTAATCATGGGATACTCCTATCGAAAAAAGAAACGGGCGGGGTCGACGCCATGCGTCAAACACCCGCCCGAACATCAACTATTCGGTATGGTACCCATGATGCATCATGCGCTTGCAAGGCATCGGTCAGCGGTCGCGGCTCTTAGTAATCCACCGCGGCAGGACTATTCATCCAATCGCTCACGAATGCGCCGTAGCGGCCCTCGATAATGGCCTGGCGGGCACGCTGCATAAGGTTGAGCAGGTAGTAGATATTGTGCATCGAAAGCAAAATGCCGCCGAGCATCTCCTTCTGCGTGACCATGTGGCGAATGAGCGCGCGGCTGTAGCCGCCCGTGCACACCGGGCAGGTGCAGGTGGGGTCGATGGGGCCGTCGTCGTGCGCAAAGCGCGCGTTACGGAAGTTAAGGCGACCTTCACTGGAGAACGCCGTACCCATGCGACCGGTGCGCGTCGGCAGCACACAGTCGAACATGTCGATGCCCACGCCCACGCCGCGTACGAGCGTGGTGGGGTTGCCGACACCCATCAGGTAGCGCGGCTTATGCTTGGGCATGTACTCGCTCACGAGCGGCGCCAGGGTCTCGAACATGGTCTCGTGATCCTCGCCCACCGAATAGCCACCGATACCATAGCCCGGGAAGTCGCCGCACTCCTCCAGATGGCGCAGCGAACGCAGGCGCAGATCCAGGTGCATGCCGCCCTGAACGATGCCAAAGAGCGCCTGGTCATCGCGGGTATGCGCCTTATAGCAGCGCTCGGCCCACATGCTCGACAGCTCAACGGCGCGCTCAACGTAGGCGCGCGTGGCGGGATAGCCCGGGCACTGGTCGAGCTGCATGCAGATATCGGAGCCGAGTTTCATGGCGATTTCCATGTTGTCCTCGGGCGTCCAAAACACGTGGCGGCCGTCGTAATCGTTGACAATAAAGCGCACGCCCTCATCGGTGAGCTTGACGGCATCGTTGTGGCTGAAGACCTGGAAACCGCCCGAGTCGGTGAGGATGGGGCCGTGCCAGTTCATGAACTTGTGCAGGCCGCCCAGCTCGGCGATGGTGTCCTCGCCGGGACGCATGGACAGATGATAGGTATTGGCGAGCACGATCTGGGCGCCGAGCTTCTTGACAGTCTCGGTAGGAATGCCCTTGACGTTTGCCTTGGTGCCCACGGGCATAAAGATCGGCGTCTCGATGTCGCCGTGCGGGGTGTGCAGTACGCCGGCGCGCGCGTGCGTCGTCGGATCCTCGGCAATCAGGTCGAATTTAAAAAGGTTCTGGTCCATAAACTGGAACTCCTTGGTTGCGGTTCATACGCAAACCATTATACGGGCAACCCGCAAGAAGCACCGACTCGACAGAAACTGGCGCGAGGAGGATACGGCAGGGACACGGCAAATGAGCGTGGATTTTTGGACGCTTACCGGATGAGCGTGGATAATCTCCCACTTTTGCCCAAAGCACAGCCCAAAAACGGGAGATTATCCACTTTCATTCTGCGGGCACTCATTTAAGTACGTCCCCGATGAGTGGAGCTATTTACCAGCCACGGCAACGCCGATATTTTGGCAACGTCAGCGAGCGGGTCGCATTTGAGACAAGGTGCCGTGAAATGAAAGGGCGCTGACCTTCTGGTCGCGCCCTTGAAATTGAACGGCAGATTGTCCAAATGCGGCCCGCGCAGCGTCGGCCGGTCCGCCGTTCGGTAGAACGGCGGAACCCCTAAGGCCGCTGGCCCATGCCGCCCTCGAGGGTGACGGTCTCGCCGTTCATGTACTTAAAGTCGGGACCGCAGAGCTGAACGACAACGCGGCCGATTTCCTTCTCGACGTCGCCGTAGTGGCCCGCCGGCGGCATGTGGACGTTGGCCTTGAACGCCTCGGGATAGGCATCCTGGAAGTTCTCGAGCGCAGCAGTCCAAGCAAGCGGGCATACGATATTCACGTTGATGCCGTCGGGACCCCACTCGTTGGCAGCGACGCGGGTCAGGCCGCGGATGCCCTCCTTGGCGGCAGCATAGCTGCACTGGCCATAGTTGCCAAAAAGGCCGGCGCCCGAGGCAAAGTTGACCACGGAGCCCTTGGTCTCCTTCAGGTGCGGATAGGCCTTCTGCATGTACAGATAGGTGGCATACAGACCGGAGTAAATGGCCAGGTTGAACTGGTCCAGGGTGTGGTCGGCGATCGTCACGCCCGAAGCGCTGGCCTGAGCATTGTTGACGACGGCGTCGATACGGCCGAACTCCTCGATGGCCTTGTCGATGACGTTCTGGACGACGGCTTCGTTGTCCTGACCAGCCGAGACATCGGCCTGAACAGGCAGAACCTTAACGCCGTACTCGGCCTCGAGAGACTCCTTGGCAGCCTCGAGCTTGGCGACGTTGCGGCCGGTAATGACGAGGTTTGCGCCCTCCTTGGCAAAAGCGATATCGATACCGTAGCCGATGGAGCCAGCGGAGCCGTCCTTGAGCGTGGCCTTGCCGCCGCCGGTGACGATCACGGTCTTACCAGTGAAAAGTCCCATATAAAGTCCTTTCAAATCGCGACGGGCCTGCCCGTCGACTGCGCGCATCCAACTTCACGCGCCAAAAGCTGAAATGCAACTTTAGCGGGTTCAAGTGAAAAATAAAGCCCATGGCAGGCGAACGGCGCAACGTCTTTCGGCGAAGGGAATGTCAAGTACAAACTGGATAAAGTGGCCGAGTTTTTGCTATCGACGCGAGCCATCGAACACGTTTTGAAACTTTGCTGCAGCGCGCGGGATGTCGGCGCGAGACTTTATCATAGGGTGACAAACAACGATGAGGAGCACATGCCTATGACAGACGAGCTGGACCCCCAGACTCAACAGCATATTGATGATTCCGCAGACGTCACTGCAGGTGCCGACGCTGTGACCTGCGATGATATTGACCTCGACGGCCCATTCTTGGACGAAAGCGCTACGGCGGAAACCCCTGGCGCCGAAGATGCAGACGAGCAAAACGACGATGCGCCCGCTCAGGACGACCGCCCCGTACAGGATGCTGCTCCGCAAGCTGCGGGCCCTATCGAGGTTTCTTCGGAAGAAGAGCTCGACGCCGTCATGGACTCCATGATGGATGCCGTCAAAGCGATGAAAGACGCCGTGGCCGACGCTGACGTTGACGCCGAGGAAGAGGAGGCCGCCGAGGCAGCCTCGACCTTCGTACCCGGCGAGACTCCGGTTGCCGACCAGGGCAGCACCATGCCCTCGTTTCTGCAGCTCGAGCATCCCACGATTGGCACCGATGCGGTCGACCCGCACGCAGCAGGCTTTTCTGTGATCGAAGGCGGTACCGGCAATATCGCCGTGCCGCAGACTGCCGATGCGGACGCTGCCGACACCGCTCGCCCGACCGCCCCGCACTCCTCCGCCGCGAGCCGCGATCTGGGGACCGCTGTCTCGAACACTGCGAACGCCGTGGGCACCTTTATCGCCCAGGGTGCCTCGGCCATGCGCGAGATGAACGCCGCGAAAAAGGCACTTGCCGATGCCCGCGCCCACCTGGCCGAACTTGAGCAGCGCATTGCCGATCAGGCCGAGGAACTCGAGACGCGCCAGGATATCGCAGGCCGCTACGACCAGATCGTCGCCGACCAGCGCCAGGCGATTGCCACGGCCCAAAAGACTGCAGCGGCCGCCGAGATTGATCGTGATGCCCACGCCTCCAAAGCGACAGAGCTCAAGGGTCAGCTCGAACAAATGAAGACAGAGGATGACGCGACTGAGCTCCGTCTGAAGGCCGCGCTCGACGCCGTGGAGGCCCGCGAGGCGAGCTCACGCGAGACCGGCAACCGCCTCGTTCGACGTCTTGAGGATTCCAAGCGCATCCGCGACAAGGTGAAGGCAGAGCGAGACGCCGGCATTGCCGCCGCACAACAAACCGTCGACGCCACGCGCGCCCAGCTCGAGACGCTGCGTCATGAGTATGCCGAGCTGCAACGCAATCCCTCGGCAAATCCCGCCAACTATACGGTGCGCACCAGCGAGCTCTCGATGCAGATTTCCGACACGGCAGATGCCCTGCGTAAAGCCGAAGAAGATGTCCCGCGCATCACCGCCGACCTTGAGCACTCGCTTGCCGCAGCCGAGCAGGCCGTCGAGCAGGCTCAAGCCCCTATCGCCGACGCAAAACGCGCGCACCAAGCCGTGACGACCGAAGCCGATGCCGCGCGCGACGAGCTGCAGACGGCGAAGACCGCCGCCGCGACTCGTCAGCGCGAACTGCGCGAGAAGATCGCCGCGGAGGACAAGGCACGCCGCGAGCAGGAGCAGACCATCGCCAACGCCCAAGCAGATGCCGCACATGCACAGTCGATCATCGAACAGGCGACCGAGGTGCACGACCACCCAGAAATCACTGAGTCGCTTGCAGGATCCTTGGCCCGAGACAAAGCCGAACACACCGAGACCGAGCGAGAAGTCGCCCAGCTCGAGGCCACCGAGGACGCGGTGCGCGAACGTACCCGCGACTCACGCATCAAATTCACCGGCGCCATCGTCTGCATCGTTGCCGTAGTTCTCGTGATCATCTTGATCTGGCTGTTCGCGAGCAAGTAACCACTCCCCAACGATTACAAGGAGTGTCCCCAAGTGCCGGCACAAAAGGAACGTCCCCAAGTGCCACATTGACAGCCAAGGCAACGCCGATGTTTTGGCACCGACAGACACTATGACCCAATCCGAGGGCACTAAAAAGATAGGAGCCCCCGCTCG
>UROC01000103.1 GCA_900549345.1 uncultured Collinsella sp. | reverse complement strand
ACAGGAGGCCACTTAATGTGGCCTCCGTCGTGAGCAGGACTGTAGAGCAGGAAACCTAAGCCGGTGTCCCCGCTCTCCCGGGGCCGGCGGAATTTAGTTGTTCAGCATGCGGTCGAAGCTTCCCGAGTCGCCATCCCGATAGTCGGCGGTCATCAGAATCTCCTGCGGAATGCGCCCGCCCTCGCGCAGCACATTGCGGAACTGCACGCGCGTGACCATGGGCAGATCCTTGATCGTCGCCGCCAAGTTCTGCGGCACGCCCTGGTTGGCAGCCGCGGGCTCGCACTCGCCGCCGGCCTTCACGCGACGCTTATGCTCGGCGAGCATGGCGCGGTACATACCGGCATGCAGGCGAATCTCAACCACATTGGCATTGCGAGCCTGCTCGACGATGCGCGCGCCCTCGCGGTCGATATCGCCCACGTAGTAGACGTAGTTAAAGCGATAGCCGATCTCGGCCAGATAATCGTCCAGGGCATGCGAGACGCTCGCCTTGCATCCGCCGCCAAAAATCACGCCGCCCACCTTGATGCCAAAGAGCTTGGCGTGCTTGCGGCCACGCAGCAGCCTGACGATCTCGTCGTAGGTGTCCAGGTTCTCGACCATAATGAACGGCTTATCGGCGCCCAGCGTAAAGAAACCCGTAAAGTGCACGGGGCGGTTGGGGGCGACCTTGATCGCCTGCATGCTGATGCCCTTTTCGGTCATGCGCCTTATCAGGCGCTCACCGTGCTTGCCGTCAAAAGCCTTCTCGTCGTTAAAAATCTGGTAGGCACGCTGGCGGCGCGAGGCAACCGGCGTATCGGCACCGCGGTTTTGCTCGATCCAAGCCTGGATGATTGCGATTTCCTCGGCAATCTTGCGGTTGGACATCTCGTTGTGCTGAGTGCGCTGCGGCGCCTTTTTGCCGTCCTTGCCCTCGACCTTAACAATTTGAGTCTGCTGCTCCTTGATCTTAGAGAGCGCCGTAGGCGTAGGGACAACTTTGAGCAGCTGCCTGCCCAAAACGCGGGCAAGGGAAAACGCCGATACCTCGCCGTGGACGGCCGACTCGGGCTGCTGGGTAGCACTATCAGCCGCGGCAGGCTCAGCCTGTGCATGAGGCTTACGCTTGGAATCTGCCCGGGTATTACGTTCCTGCTTGGGCGCAGACGAGCGCTTTTGCGGACGATCGGACTTGGCCTCCTTCGCCGGCTGGCGCTTGACCTGATCCACCGGAGTCTCGGCCTTCTCATCTCCGTTTTGTGTCGCTGTCTTCTCGGCCGCGGCCTCGGCATTTGAGCCACGACCGCCGCGGTGACGACGACGGCGGGGCTTGCCTGAGGCGCTCTCCCCCGCCTGCTTATCAGCGGTCTGTTGAGCTTTGACCTCAGTGTCAGCCGCAGGCTGCGACTCGGAAGGTTGCTGCTCGCGAGCCGCCGGCTCAACGGTTTTCTCGGTTTGTTCGGCCTTCTCGGCCTGAGCGGTCGAAGCCGGCTCGCCCTTCTCCTGACGCCTTACGGGATACGCGCGCCTCGCAAAACCACGCCCGGGACGGCATGAACCCGGAGCCTTCTTGGCAGACTCCTCAACATCGTCTGCAGCCTCGGAAGGCTCTTCAACCTCATGCGCGACATCCTGCTGCGCAGCCTTAAAGTGGGCACCACGGCGACGCTGGGGCTCCTGGGCCTCCACGGGCTTTTGCTCCTTCGCGGGCCTCTGCGACTCGGCAGCAACCTCGTTCTCAACAGCCTCGGCATCCGTCTCACCCTTTTGAGCAACGGCACGACGGAAGCGCTCCTGCTGGGCGCGGCGCTGCGCATCGCGCTTGCCACCCCCGCCAAAACCGCCGCGTCCTGCCTTGGCCGTAAAGGCACGCACGACGTTCTCATCGAGCAACTCATCGGTATCGACATGCTCACGCGGAGCAGCTTCTTCCACAGCAGGCACGTCAGCGGAATCCTCGACGACAAAATCTTCGACGGACTCGGCAGGCTGCTCCTGGGTATCGCGGATCTCGACATTGATGGTATAGAACGCCGGGCGCCCGTTAATGCCGCTGCCCTCGATCTTGGTCACGATATTTGCCGCGATAAGCTCATCGCGCATCGCCTTGGTGTCGCATTCCTTATCGACGGAGCGGAAAATCTGCGCCAGCGCGCTCGACTTAATCTTGAGTGCCTTGCGGCAGAGCAGGTCGTAGGCAACCAGCTTGGCGCGCTCGGCAGAAAGCGATGTCTGGCTGCTCAGACGCTCAGCCAGAGCATCGACATTGTTTTGATTATCGGAATATACCGTCTTGGCCACGGGGCCCCTTTCATATGCACACATATACGTCCATATGGTACAACGCACGAGCCTATCCACGCAAAACATCTGCGAGAACGCCCTTGCACCACCTGTTCTCACAAGAAAAAAGACCGAGTCCGCTTGATTGCGGACCCGGTCTTTCCGAGTCAAATAGATGGGAGATTCAACCCGTCCGACCGACTAGGCCTTGGCGGCCTCGGCGTCGGCAGGAACTTCAGCGGCAGCGGCGCGACCGTACTCGGCCTTGCCCATCTCGGACCACTCGGGCTCCTCGTCGGGCATGGAGCCGGCCTCCTTGCCGAAGAACTCCTTGAGGCAGTTGACGGCGACGATGAGGCCCAGGACCATCAGCAGGACGGCGAAAACGAGCTGCAAGCCCTTGGTGGCGGCGACGGAGACGGCGGCCGTGGTGGCGGTAGCCGGGATGGTGCCGAAGAAGCCGTAAGCCTGGACAGCGGTCATGCAGCCCATGGCGCTCTGGACCAGCGAGGTGAAGGTGCAGCAGAGCAGGAAGGCGACGGGCACGTAGAGCATCCAGCCCTTGCGGCCGGTGCACTTGCAGAACACGGCGAGGGTGATCATGGTCATGCCGCCGAGCAGCTGGTTGGAAGCACCAAAGAGCGGCCAGATGTTGGCATAGCCGCCAAAGGCGAGGGCGAGACCGGGAAGCAGGGTGACGACCGTGGCGAACCAGGGGTTGCCGAGAACCTTCATGTAGCCGGCCTTGGACTCGATGGCCAGGGCGTCGTTGGTCTGGGCAAAGAACTCGGAGAACGAGGTGCGGGCGATGCGGGCGACGGCATCGAGCGAGGTCAGGGCCAGAGCGGAAACGTTCATGGTCATGAAGACGGTAGCGAGCGTGCCGTCAACACCGAAGGCCTGCATACCGCGAGAGATGCCAGCGGCGAAGATCTGGAACGGGGTGGAAGCGACGCCGGAGTTGAGGGCGCCGGTACCGGCGGTGTTCATGTCGGAGAACATGATGCCGGCGACGATGATGGCAAGGATGCCGACGAAGGACTCGACGATCATGGCGCCATAACCGACCTTGACGGCGTCCTGCTCCTTCTCGACCTGCTTGGAGGAGGTACCAGAAGAAACGAGGCTGTGGAAGCCGGAGAGGGCACCGCAGGCAACGGAAACAAACAGGACCGGGAACATCATGCCAGAAGCGCTGGAGAAGCCGGTGAAGACCGGAGCGGTGATGGTGGCCTGGCCGTTGACGCCCAGGACGACGATGCCGAGGACAGCGCAAACGATCATGACGATCATCATGATGGAAGTGAGGTAGTCACGCGGGGTCTTGAGCATCTGGATGGGCATAGCGCCAGCGAAGACCAGGTAGACCATGACGACGGCGAACCACTGGAACTTATCCAGGTAGACCGGGAACTGCATACCGACGGCAAACATGAGAACCATGAGGACCACGCCGGTGACGAACTCGGTAGCACCGGTGAGGTTGAACTTCTTCTGGGCCCAACCAAAGGCGATAGCGACGAAGGTGAACAGGATGGAGATGGTACCAGCGCAGCCGGCGGCATAGGACTTGGTGAAGTCGATGGCACCGGTAGCAGCACCAGAAGCGTCAACGGCCGGGGTGAACATGAACGTCTTGCAGACCATGTCGGTGAAGGCGGCGATGACGATGATGCAGAACAGCCAGCAGAACAGCAGGAACAGGCGACGGCCGGTCTTGCCGATGTACTTCTCGATGAGCTGAGCGAGCGACTTGCCGTTGTTCTTCATCGAAGCGTACAGAGCACCAAAGTCGTGGACGGCGCCAAAGAAGATGCCGCCGACGAGGACCCAGAGCACGACGGGCAGCCAGCCAAAGGCCATGGCGACGATCGTACCCGTGACAGGGCCAGCACCGCAGATCGAGCTGAACTGATGCGAGAACGCGGTAAAGGCGGAGACGGGCGAGAAGCTCTTGCCGTCCTTCATGCGCTTGGCCGGCGTGAGGGCCTCTTTGTCAACGCCCCACTTGTTGGCCAGCCAGCGGCCGTAGCCCAGATAGCCGCAGGCGAGCACCGCCGCGGCCACAACCATGAGCAAAACTCCGTTCATTACATTTCCTCCTCTAAAAAGAACTTCCTAGACATAAAAAATGAGGGCCGTCGGTTGCGCTCGACGGCCCTCATCTTCATCAGCCGCCCGTTATCGTACGGGCTAGCTGTATGTGCTAACCCGCATCAGATAATTACTACGCTGATAATGTTTAGCTGATGCGTGAACATGTCTAAGAAATCCTCTTCAATCATGATGTGAACGATCCGTGCGTGTTCACATCCCCCAGTGGTTGAAAAGGAGTATGAAACTTTAGTTACCTAAAGTCAACGCAAATTTGTAATGGATTTTCAAATTCTTTTGAATTTCTCGTTATAAAACGCCACTAACCTCGGACTTTACCGAACGACAGTTTTTGCTTGAGAGATGCCCCTCGGGAGCGGGGCGGGCGCCTGCCGCCATATATGAACTTTATCGCGAGTTCCGCACGAACAGGAGGCCACTTA
>UROC01000102.1 GCA_900549345.1 uncultured Collinsella sp. | reverse complement strand
ATGCCGCGGTCGACCCCGGCACGCTGACGGTCAAGAAGAAGCCCGAGCACTACAAGGTGACGGCGAAGGCAGTCAACGGTTCGGTCGACAATGCTTTGGTTTCGGTTGTTGAGGGCGGGGACGCGACCCTCTCGGCGACGCCCGACGAGGGCTGCTACCTCGAGCGCGTGACGGTCGTGCAGGCCGGCTCGGATGCGACCGTTGACCTCGACATTTCTGATTACAAGGGCGGGGCGTACGAGGTCACGCTGAGCGATGTCACCGCATCGCAGGAGGTCACGTTCGAGTTTGCGAAGGCGGACGCTCCGCGTGTGGTCGCGCAGCCGCAGGACGTGAGCGTCCACGAGGGCGATGCCGTCGCGCTCTCGGTTGCGGCCGAGGCAGGCAAGAACGTCGCCGACCACGCGGCCTCGTCCACGGGTTGCGCTGCCGAGGTTGAGCTTTCCTACCAGTGGTTCCGCATGGCGAATGGCAAGGCTGTGGCGCTCGATGGCGAGACGGGGGAGACGCTCTCGCTCGCGGATCTCGATGACGAGAAAGCCGGCGAGTACTACTGCCGCATCACTCAACGCTACCTTGGTGCTGAGAAGCAGGCGGACAGTGATTGTGCTTCCGTCTCCGTCGTTGCCTGGGACACCCTTGTGTTCAACGGCGACCTGCTACCGGCAGCGAGTGCGCACGGCACGTACATCGCCACGATTGCCGGGGCCGCGGGCGGCAAGGCTCCGTACGAGTACGCATGGGATGAGACGAAGCTCCCCGACGGGCTCAAGCTTTCCCGTACACCGGGCGGTCTGACGCTCTCGGGCATCCCGTCCAAGACGGGCGTTTCCGCCTTTGATATCACGTGCACGGATGCTCGTGGCGAGGCCACGACCGCCCGCTTTGCGCTCGTTGTCCAGGCAAAGCACGTAATACTTACGTTTACGGATGGCGACTATACCTTTAATGGCGCACCGCAGACGCCTGAAGTTTCCGGTGCCCCTAAGGTCTGCAAGGGCGACCTTAGGGTCTGGTACTTCGGTACCGGAAGCACGCAATATTCCTCGACGGAGGCCCCGACCGATGCCGGCACGTACCGCGCTGTCGCCACGCTGCGCAGTCACGGCTACATCGGTGCCGCTACCTGCCAGTTCGAGATCGCTCCGGCAAAGCTCAAGGTGAAGGTTGACGACGCCGAGCGCTTCGAGGGAGAGGCGAACCCAGCGTTTACCTCGAGCCTGGAGAGTGCGGTTGACACTTCGCGTGTGAAGGCCGAGTACTCCTGCGATGCCGATGAGAGCTCTCCTGCTGGCGAGTACCAGATCGGCGCGACGGTCGCCGACCCGAACTTCGATGTCGAGGTCGTGCCCGGAACGCTGACGGTGAAAAAGAAGCAGGAGCCCGTCAATCCCAACCCGGTGGTTCCGGACCCGGACAATCCGGATAACCCCGAGCCCGATAACCCGGACAAGCCAGAGCGCTTTGAGGTGACGGCAGAGGCGGTCAACGGTTCGGTTGACAACGCTTCCGTCACCGTTGATGCGGGCGGAGATGTGACGCTCTCGGCGACGCCCGACGAGGGATGCTACCTCGAGCGGGTGACGGTCACGGAAGCCGGCTCGGACAAGGCCGTCAATCTCGATATCTCCGACTATGAGGGTGGAGCGTACGAGGTCACGCTGAGTGGCGTCACCGCGTCGCAGGAGGTCACATTCGAGTTCGTGAAGGCGGACGCTCCGAAGATGATCGCCCAGCCGCAGGATGCGAGCGCCCACGAGGGCGATGCTGCCGTGCTCTCGGTTGCTGCCGAGGCGGGCAAGGGCGTCCTCGACCACGCGTCCTCGTCCACGGGTTCCGCCGCCGATGTCGAACTTTCCTATCAATGGTTCCACATGGTGGGCGGCGAGGCCGTGGCGCTCGAGGGCGAGACGGGGGAGTCGCTCCTCATCGAGTGTCTCGATGACGATTGCGCTGGCGAGTATTTCTGCCGCGTCACTCAGCGCTATCTCGGCACCGAGGCGCAGGCGGACAGCGATCGCGCCGTCGTTTCCGTTGTGCCCCGGGATGCCCTCGTGTTCAACGGCGGTCTGCTGCCGGTCTCACGTGCGCATAGCACGTATCGCGCGACGATTTCTGGTGCCGCGGGTGGCGAAGCTCCGTACGAGTACACGTGGGACGACGCTAAGCTCCCCGACGGGTTTAAGCTCACCCGCACGGCGGGCGGTCTGACGCTCTCGGGCACCCCGTCCAAGGCCGGGGTGTCTACCTTTGACATCACGTGCAAGGACGCTCATGGCAAGACCGTGACCGCGCACTTCATTCTGGTCGTTCAGGCGAAGCGGGTCGAGCTTGCATTTGAGGGCGGCAACTTCGTCTATAGCGGTGATGCTCAATCGCCTAAGATCACGGGGGTTCCCAGGGCCTGCGAAGGTGACCTGAGGGTCGGGTATTACGGGACGGGCGGCACGCACTATCCGTCGAGCGAGGCCCCGACCGATGCCGGCACGTATCGCGCCGTTGCCACGCTGCGAAGCAACGGGTATATCGGCGCCGCCTCGCGCAAGTTCAAGATTGCGCCGGCGAAGCTTAAGGTGAAGGTCGACGATGTTGAACGCTTCGAGGGAGAGATGAATCCCGCCTTTACCTCGAGCCTAAAGAGCTCGGCTGATACCTCGGGCGTGAAGGTCGAGTACTCCTGCGTCGCCGATGAGAGTTCCCCGGCGGGCGAGTACCAGATCGGGGCGACGGTCGCCGACCCGAACTTCGATGTCACGGTTGAGCCCGGTACGCTGACGGTGAAGAAGAAGCAGGAGCCTGTCGACCCGGACCCGGTGGTTCCCGATCCGGACAAGCCGGACCCGGACAAGCCCGAGCCTGACCAGCCTGATCCGGGCAAGCCTGGGCCCGACAAACCGGAGCCTGATCAGCCGGACAAGCCGGACCCGGATAACCCGGATAAGCCTGAGCCTGACAACCCGAGCAAGCCGGAGCCGGAAAAGCCCGGAACGCCCGATTCCGACCAGCCGGATTCAAAGGATCCGACAAAACCCGGTAGTTCGGATGACTCCGCAGCTGATAAGGCAAAGGCATCGGGCGCGGAAAACTCCGGCAAGAAGGAATCTTCCAAGTCGAGCGCTCAGCAGCTCGCCGACATGGGCGATCGTGCGCCATTGGCCGTCGCCGTCGCTGCAGGCGCCGCTGCGCTTGTCGCGCTGGGGCTCGAGCTGCTGCGTCGCCGTCGCTCGGACGCGTAACGGCTCAAAAGGGGCAGCTAGATTGAAGCTTTGCGCGATTTAGTCTGCTAAAGCGTATATACTTGCGGGACGGGTCTTTTGCCCGTCCCGTTTTTGTTTTGACTCGAAAGGTGGTCCCATGGCTTCATCCGCTCCGCGCGGTCTGCGCTCCGACCATGTCGTCACCGTCGGCATCGCCCTGTTCTCGATGCTCTTTGGTGCCGGTAACCTTATTATTCCGCCGCTGTTGGCGCTGCAGGCAGGTTCTGCCACGCCGGTCGCCATGCTTGGCTTTCTCGTTGCCGCCATCGGCCTGCCCGTCATGGGCTTTATCGCCGTGGCACTTGCCGGAACGGCGCGTGAGCTTGCCGGCCGCGTGCACCCCAAGTTTGGCGAGTTCTTTGTCGCGGCGGTGTATCTGGCTATCGGCCCGTGCCTGGCCATTCCGCGCACGAGCTCCACGGCCTTCGAGATGCTGGTGCCGCTGCTGCCCGAGGGCGTCTCGCTCGGCACGGCTCGCCTGGTGTTTGCCGTCGGCTTCTTTGTCATTGCGTTTGCGCTCACGCTGCGCCCCGGCGTCATCACGCGCGTGCTCGGTCGCATTACGGGCCCCGCACTCATTGCCCTTATCGTGTTGGTCGTGGGCGCTGCCGTGGCCTCGCCGCTGGGTCCTGCTGCCGCGCCGCAGACTCCCTATAATGCCGGTGCTGCCGTGCAGGGCTTTTTGACCGGCTACCAGACCATGGACCTGCTCGCGTCTCTCGCCTTTGGCATCATCATCGCCGAGACCATCCACGAGCTGGGCGTTACCGATGACAAGCGCGTGGCCTTCGAGATTTCGCGCTCCGGCGTGATCGCCGGCGTGCTCATGGCCATCATCTACTGCGGCCTGGCGCTTGCCGGCGCGCAGCTCAGCACCGTGATGCCCGATGCCACCAACGGTGCCGCCATCCTTGCCCGTTCGGCCTCCATGCACTTTGGCCTTGCCGGCACGGTCGTGGTCTTTGCGATTTTCTTCCTCGCCTGCATGAACGTGTGCATCGGCCTCATCAGCTGCTGCTCGCGTTACTTCTGCGAGACGTATGTGGTCGAAGGGGGAGCGGAGGCCTCTGAGGAGGCCATGCGCCGTCCCTTTGCGGTTCTCGCCTTTGTGTTCGCAGCGTTTTCGTGCGTGCTCTCCAACGTGGGCCTCGACGTGATTCTTATGTTCTCGGTGCCCATGCTCAACGCCCTGTACCCCGTCGCGATCGTGCTGGTGCTTATGGGTCTGGTGCACGGTTTTTGCGACGCGCATCCGCAGGTGTGGGTCTGGGTCGGCGGCGTTGTTGCAGTGCAGAGCGTGATTACCTCGGTCCGCGATGCGTTCTTTACGGGCGCGTGGCTGCCGTTCGATGCGCTGCCGCTGGCAGATATTGGAGCCGCGTGGGCGCCGGTTGCCGTGGTGGCGTTTGTGATCGGCCTGCTCCACAGTCGGTTTGTCGTACATTCGAGGAGCTAGGGTATCGTCGCTTGCACAGGCGGGGAGTCTCCCCTATAATTTCCTTCGCTTTGGGACACGCAAGGTTTAGACCTTAGCTGCTCAACACCTTCGGGACGTGGCGCAGTTTGGTAGCGCGCCTGCTTTGGGAGCAGGATGTCGCAGGTTCAAATCCTGTCGTCCCGACCATATCTTGCGGGCGTAGTTCAATGGTAGAACACCAGCCTTCCAAGCTGATGACGCGGGTTCGATTCCC
>UROC01000101.1 GCA_900549345.1 uncultured Collinsella sp. | reverse complement strand
AGTTCGCGAAGCCCACTTCTCAGAGGAAGGCGCCCGCCCGGAGGCGGCCCCAGCGCGAGGCCGTCCCGGATGCTATTCGTTGTCGCCGGCAGTTAGCTGCGTTGCGGAAAGCGCGCCGTCGGCTGCGGTTGCGGCAGCGGCGTCGGGCCAGACCCAGTCGGTAAAGGCCGGGTGATCGAAGCCCTCGTCGCACGCGAACTCAAAGGCCTCGGTGCGGAAGGCCTCCCACTCATCAATCTGCTCTGCAAACTTGTCGGCGTCGACCATGCGCAGCACGTCGGCGGCCAAAGCCCAACGGTCCATGTTGTTCAGGCGCAGCATGTCGAACGGCGTGGTCGTGGATCCCTTCTCCTCGTAGCCGTGGACGCGGAACGCGTCGTGTCCGGGGCGGTTCCAGATCAGGCGGCGAATCGTTCCGGCATAGGCGTGGAACGCGAAGAGCACGGGCTTCTCGCCGCAGCCAAACAGCTCAGCCCAGCGCTCGTCGCTGATGGCTTGGTCGTTCTCGCAGACGTTCTGGATCTTGAGCAGATCGACCACGTTGACGAACCATACCTTGATGCCCAGCTCGCGCAGCATGTCGGTTGCAGCCAGAGCCTCAAGCGTCGGCACGTCGCCGCAGGTGGCGACCACGACATCGGCCTCGGCGAGCGAATCGGCGGTCGATGCCCACTCCCAGGTCGCAACGCCCTCGGCGAGCTCCGCCTTGGCCTCGTCGACCGTCTGGAAGGTCGGAGCAGGCTGCTTGCCGCAGAAGATGGCGTTGACGCAGTCGGTGGACTGGTAGACGCGCTCGGCAACGGCAAGGGCCATGTTGGCGTCGGCCGGATAGTAGGCATTCACGATGTGCGTGTCGTTGGCCTTGTTGAGCAGCAGGTCGATAAAGCCGGGATCCTGGTGCGAGAAGCCGTTGTGGTCCTGACGCCAAACATGGCTCGACAGCAAAATGTTGAGGCCGCTGATGGGGGCACGCCACGGAATCTCGCGCTTGGTAGCCTCGAGCCACTTGCAGTGCTGGTTGACCATGGAGTCGACCACATGGACAAAGCTCTCGTAGGAGCTCCACACGCCGGAGCGGCCGGTGAGCACATAGGCCTCGAGGAAGCCCTCGCACTGGTGCTCGGACAGCTGCTCGACAACCTTGCCGGAGCCAGCGAGCAGCTCGTCGTTGGCCTCGTCCTCGTAGAAGCCGGCATCCCACTGCTTCTTGGTCACCTTATAAGCGGCCTGCAGGCGGTTGGACGCGGTCTCGTCTGGACCGAAGATGCGGAAGTCGTCCATGTTCTTGGCCAGAACGTCGGCAGTGTACTCACCAAAGACGCGGGCAGCCTCGGTGGAGCCCCAACCATGGCCCTTCTCGGCGACGGGAATCTCGTGGGCGTGGATATCGGGCAGCTCGAGCTCGCGACGCACCTTGCCGCCGTTCGCGTTGGGGTTGGCGCCAATACGCAGCTCGCCGGTCGGCATAAAGGCCGTTACCTCGGGGCGCACCTGGCCCTCGGGCGTAAAGAGCTCCTCGGGCTTGTAGGAGCGCAGCCACTCGCGCAGCACGCGGAAGTGCTCGTGAGTGTCCTTGGCGCTTGCCAGCGGCACCTGATGGGCGCGCCAGGAGTCCTCGGTCTTCTTGCCGTCGATCTGCTTGGGGCAGGTCCAGCCCTTGGGCGTACGGAACACAATCATGGGGTAGGCCGGGCGGACCACGGTCTCGCCCGCGGCAGCCTGGGCCTGCGCGGTGGCCTTGATGTCACAAATCTCGTCAAAGACCTGCTCAAACAGGGCGGCAAAGCGCTCGTGGATGCTTGCGTGGCTCTCGTCGTCAAAGCCGGCGATAAAGAAGTGCGGCTTATAGCCCATACCCTCAAAGAACTTGGTGAGCTCTTCGTCGGACACGCGGGCGAGGATGGTGGGGTTGGCGATCTTGTAGCCGTTGAGGTGCAGGATCGGCAGGACGATACCGTCGGTTGCCGGGTTCACGAGCTTGTTGGACTGCCAAGAAGTCGCGAGCGGGCCGGTCTCGGACTCGCCGTCGCCCACCACGGCCACGGCTAGCAGGCTCGGGTTGTCCATGACGGCACCGTAAGCGTGGCTGAGCGTGTAGCCGAGCTCGCCGCCCTCGTGGATGGAGCCGGGCGTCTCGGGCGCAAAGTGGCTCGGGATGCCGCCGGGATAGGAGAACTGGCGGAAGAACTTCTGCAGGCCGGCCTCGTCATTGGTGATGTCGGGGCGGATCTCGCGGTAAGTACCGTCGAGCAGCGACTGGGCGGTGCCGGCGGGGCCACCGTGACCCGGGCCCATCAAGAAAATGGCGTTCTGGTTGTGATCGGCAATAAGGCGGTTGACGTGGCCGAACAGGAAGTTGATGCCGGGCGTAGTGCCCCAGTGACCAACCAGGCGATGCTTGACGTCCGGACGACCGAAGTCGCGCGCCTCGCCAGTCTTATCGTCGACAAAGTCAGCGCGCATCAGCGGGTTGGAGCGAAGGTAGATCTGACCGACGGACAGGTAGTTCGAAGCGCGCCAATACAGATCGACACCCTCGAGCTCGGAAGCCGGCACCTCGTGCCCCAGCTTTTGCCACGGCGTCCCCAGTGTTTTAGCCATTGTTTATGTCCCTTCGCTGCGCGGTCACCCTCCGATACGGCAACCATTCGTTGGGACTAGTATATTTGCTAAAACGTTTTATCATGGTGAAAAAACGTTTTACCATCTCTATCAAACACACCAATTGGCAAAACGCAACATTCACCTGCGGCATTGCCTGTCACAGATGCTCCACATTCGATCTTCTCGAATTGATAAACATGTTTAGTTGTATTTAGTAAGTTCTAGAACGCTGCCCTTCACAATGAGAGCAGGCTCCAGAACCACTTCTTCGGCACGCCTGCCGCCCTTGCCGGCAAGACGTTTGGACATGCAACCAAAGGCATGCTCGGCAAGCACGCCCGGATCCTGCTCGATCGCGGTCAGCGCCGGCTCAAAGAGAACGTCGGCAGCCGAGTTGTCATAGCTCACCACCGAGATATCGCCCGGGATGCTCTTCCCCATCTCGTGCAAGCGCTTGAGCAAACCGAGGGCGATGTTGTCCGAACTTGCGAACACGGCGGTGGCATCGGTTGCGAGCACCGCCTCCGAGGCCTCGTAGGCACTCGGAATGTAGTACTCGCTCTCGAACTCCAAGCGCGCGTCGATGGGCAGGCCAACCTCGCGCAGCGCGCGTTCATAGCCGGCAAGTCGTTTGCGACCCGTATTGGAGCGACGCGCGTTAACCAAGCAGGCAATACGGCGGTGGCCCTGCTCGATCAGATAGCGGGTGGCCATATAGCCGCCCATCTCGTGGTCGAACATCACCTTGTCGCACTCGAGCCCCTCAATGGCACGGTCGACCATTACAGCCGGGATGGGAAGGTGGCTGACTTCCTCGCGCAGGGCGCGGTCGTCGGAGAACTCGTCACCTACCACCAGGAAGACGCCATCGACACCGCGCGTCACCAGCTGACGCAACAGCTCCAGATCGTCATCGGCGCTTCCGCCCGAGCTGGTAATAAAGAGCGCGTAGCCGTCCTCGCGGCAGCGCTTTTCCAAGCTGCCGGCGAGCGAGGCGAAAAAGCGGCTCTCGATGTTGGGAACGATAAGGCCCAGGGTGCGCGACTCGCGCATGACCAGGCTGCGCGCGATCTGGTTGGGAACATAGTGATTGCGCGCCGCAACCTCCTTGATGAGTTTGCGGTTTTCTTCCGAGATGCGACAGGGCCGATTATTGAGAACAAGCGAGACCGATGAAGGGGAAAGCCCCACCTCTTGGGCAATCTGCTTGAGGGTGACTTTGTTGGCCATCTCGCTCCTTCCGGGTTTACGCGCAATCTCTTGAAAGTATAGCGACTGCCCCTCTACCTCGATGATAAACACTTTATCAATCCGGTGGACGGCAGTTTTATCGCCGCCAGCGCACCAAATACATCTGGGTGGGGTATATTGCAATCGATTGATGAGAACGACCACCAAAAGGCGGATATTCGTATGCACGAGAACGACTTTTTTAACGAGGACCTGCTGTGCGCGCTCGCTGGCGTTGCCGGCGAGGACAACGTGTTGATGAGCGAGCCCATGCGCGAGCACACCACGTTTAAGATCGGTGGCCCGGCCGATGTCTTTGTCACGCCCGATACCGAGCAGGGCCTCGTCGCCACGCTTGACACCTGCTATCGCTGTGATCTGCCGCTCACCATCGTAGGCAACGGCTCGGACCTGCTCGTCGGAGACAAGGGCATCCGCGGCGTCGTCGTGGCGCTGGGCGAGGGCCTCTCCGACATTACGGTCGACGGCACGCACGTCACGGCGGTAGCCGGCGCCCTGCTTTCCGATGTCGCCGCGGCAGCAGCCGAGGCCGGCCTCACCGGCATGGAGCCCATCTCGGGCATCCCCGGATCGGTCGGCGGCGCCTGCTACATGAACGCCGGTGCCTATGGTGCCTGCATGGCCGATGTGCTGGAGTCTGTGCGTGTCTACAAGCCCGCCCGCATGCTCGACGACGGCACCCGCGGCAGCGGCAACATCATCGAGTTCGATGTCGATGAGCTCAACCTGGGCTATCGCAAGAGCCGCATTGCCGACGACGGCTTCATCGTTCTTTCGGCCACCTTCAATCTCGCCCCGGGCAACGCCGCGATGATCAAGGCCGACATGGACGAATACCGCCAGCGCCGCGAGGACAAGCAGCCGCTCGACATGCCGAGCGCCGGCTCCACCTTCAAGCGCCCCGAGGGCTACTTTGCCGGCAAGCTCATCATGGACGCCGGCCTGCGCGGCCATGCCGTCGGCGGTGCGCAGGTAAGCGAGAAGCACTGCGGCTTCATCGTCAACGCCGACCACGCCACCGCCGCCGATGTCGACGAACTCATCCGCCACATCCAAACAACCGTCAAAGACCAATTCGACGTGGACCTCGAACCCGAAGTCCACCGAGTCGGCGAATTCCTCTAAAAAAGAAGGCCCCGAAAGGGGCCTTCACTT
>UROC01000100.1 GCA_900549345.1 uncultured Collinsella sp. | reverse complement strand
CTCTACCCGCCGAAGCGATTCCTGGGCGCTGCGCGCAACATCGAGCACGGCGGTAGCCTGACCATCCTGGCCTCAGCCCTGGTGGACACGGGCTCGAAGATGGACGAGGTCATCTTCGAGGAGTTCAAGGGCACCGGCAACATGGAGCTTAAGCTCGACCGCGACCTGGCCGACCGCCGCATCTTCCCGGCTATCGACCCCGTTGCCTCCGGTACGCGTAACGAGGACCTGTTGGTCGACGAGCAGATGCGTCCGTTTGTCTTTGGTCTGCGTCGCATTCTTGCAGGCATGAACAACACCGAGCGCGCGGCCGCATCGTTTATCAAGGGTCTTAAGGGCACCAACACCAACCAGGAGTTCCTGGTGCGTTCGGCCAAAAAACACAGCGACTACGAGCAGACGTTCTAGGTTGTCATCCGCGCGCAGCGATAGTCATCAATGCGATAAAGGGTCGGGGCTTTGAGCCTCGGCCCTTTTCCATAGCGCCGCTCCGCGCTTATTTTTGACTGTAAGACTGACGAACAGCAGGTTTCCCGTTTCAATCCGACATCGCCGCTTGCAATCGGAGGGTCGGTTTCGCATAATAACTTTTAAGCTTCGCGACGGAAAACGCAGATGAAACGAACCATATACCGTTGCTTTGGGACGCATGTCCCGCTTCATCTTCTCTCGCGCAGCCAACTTAATGATGCGATTTGGGTGCTGGAAGATGGGGAGAGCTCATGGCTTCTTCTGATGCAACACAACGAGCAGTCCTTGCCGGACTTTCCTGCGGGATCGGCCTTGCCGCCCCCGTGGTGATGTATGCCGCGACGCTGCCGTTCTCGTCGGTCAACGAGACGGTTGTCGCGGGCGCTGTTCCCTTTGCCGTCGGTGCGGTGGCGGGCGTGGGCATCTATGCCGCCTCGCTGGGTATCTCCGAGTATCGTGCGCAGCGTGAAGAGCGTCTGTTCCAGCCCGATGCCATGGGCGGTGCCGCCAATCTCAATCAGCATCAAAGCGAGTTCAAGACCGCCTCGATTCCAGCTCAGCAGCAGGATGCGATTCCGTACGCTGCGGCTTCTGCTTCTCAGGCTCAGTCGGAGCAGTCTACCTCGGCATTCCTTTCCGGCCTGACTGGTGCGTTCCAGCGCCGTCATGCCGATGATGGTGTCCCTACCATCGCTCGAGCCGCAGATGCTATGGACGAGGCCGAGGCTTGGTCCATGATCGACAGCATGCTCGACGACGATTCGCCGGTTAGCTGCGACCCTGCACGCTCGCGCGACGTCTATCAAGTCGCCATCGACGAGCTCACCAACGGCGGGCAGACCGGCTCCTTCAATCGCGACGACATCGCCGCCGCGGCGCGTGCCGTGTCGGGCTCCCAGGCCGCCCCTGCGGGCAGCACGGCGGCTTTCGTGGCACTCGTTGCCAACGCGGCAGCCAATAACGCCTACAGCGCTACCTCGGCGGACGCGAACGCTTCTGCCGATAATTCGTACGTTGATGAAGACATGACCGCGGACGAGGAGGCCGTTGCCGCCCGCCGTGCCGCCGAAAGCTCGCTTTGGGGCGCTCCTGCCCAGCAGCAGGCGGCTGAGGCTGCGCCGTACAACGCAAACCTCGCCAGCATGCCTATCATTTCCGGTGCCGCGGACATCGATCTCGATGACCTCGATGAGCCTGCAGCCATCACCGCATCGATTGATGCCCAAGATCGCATCGACACCGGCGACCTTCCGGATGCCTCGCTCGAGGTTGATGTCCCCATGGCCGATTACTCGGGCCACGAGGACATGTGGGCCGCCGCCACCGCGATTCTGGATGAGATTGACGAGCCTGCTCCTGTTGCAGCCCCCGCTCCCGTCGCTGCCCCTCAGCCTGCTGCCCCCGCCTATGTCGGCCGTCACAGCGCTGTGTTCCCCGAGGATACCGCCCGTATCTCGCGAGAGGGCATCGAGCGGGCCGAGGCTATTGCCGCCGGCATTATGGAAAATCGTCGTCACGAGCGCGTCAATCAGATCCTCGAGGAAGAGATCGAGCGCCTGCAGTCCTCTACCGCCAAGCGTACGGGCCGTGCCTATCTGAGCGTTATCGAGGGCGGTACCGCCAGCTTCGCGCCGCTCCGCGCGGAGGCATAACTTCTGCATGGTTAAGATCAATCGAAAATGGGCGGTCGTGACCTGCCTGATGGCGCTCTTGATCTGGGGCAATTCGCTGGTTCCCGGCTCGGGGTCGGGCTCACTGAGCCTAACGGTCATGGAAGCTATCCGCGGTTTCCTGCACGGCGTGGGACTTCCATATGAATGGGTGACCAACTTTGTTGTTCGTAAGTGCGCGCATTTTACCGAGTATATGGTGCTCGGCATCCTGGCAACGCATGCCTTTGATTATGAGGGGCGGCGCACCTTTGACGTGCTGCTGCCCACGGCGGTGTTCCTGCTGCTGATTCCCTCGATCGACGAGACAATTCAGCTCTTTGTGCCGGGACGCGCCGGCATGATCACCGATGTGATGATCGACTGCTGTGGAGCGGCAACGGGCGTTGTGCTCCGATATCTCTTACGGCCGCTGATGCGCGCCAAAAAAGCCGCCTAGGACGTATTGTTTGGTCCTAGGCGGCCTTTTATATTTGAGGGCTTATATGAGGCGTGGTGGCGTCGTTCCGTAGGTCGGATTTGCCGGGCGCGCCACGCCCTGTGGGTGCGTCTGCTACTGAAGCGCCTGTGCGCCCAGGGCCAGGCAGCCCATAATGCCCTTGCTTGCCCTCGAGGCTGTTGTTGACGATATAGCTATCAATGTCGGCCATCTCGGGCGTGACGATGTAGCCGTTGAGCATCTCGGCGCACTTCTTGCGTGCGAGCGGCACGATGGGGGTGTGATCGGCCACGCCGCCACCGATGACGTTCTTCTGCGGTGCGTAGCACAGGATGTAGGTCATGAGCGCCTGCGCCAGATAGCCGGCGAGCAGGTCCATGGCCTCCGGGTCATCGGCCATCTCTCCGGCGCTCTTGCCACCCCAGCGTTTTTTGATGCCGGGACCGGCGATGAGGCCCTCGAGGCAGTTGTCGTGGAAGGGGCAGCCGCTGTGCTCGCCAATGGTGTCGCGCGGGTCGCGAGTGACCAGGATGTGACCGGCCTCGGGGTGCATCATGCCGTGCACGAGCTGGCCGCCCGAAAGCACGCCGGCGCCCACGCCGGTGCCGATGGTCAGATACACCACGTCCGTGAGGCCTTGGGCGCAACCAAAGGTGACCTCGCCCAGGCAGGCGACGTTGACGTCGGTGTCGTAGCCGCAGGGAATATTGAGCTCGTTTTGGATGGCGCCCAGCAGGTCAAAGTAGCGCCATGCCGTTTTGGGCGTCTCCAGGATCTTGCCATATTGGGACGAGGCAGGGTTGACTGCGGTGGGGCCAAAGGCGCCGATGCCCAGCGCGGCGATGCCCTTGTCGGCAAACCATGCGTTGACGGCCTCGACGGTCTCCTACGGGGTCGTGGTCGCAATCTGCTCGCGTTCAAGGACCGTGCCGTCTGCATAGCCCGTGGCGCAGACCATCTTGGTGCCGCCGGCCTCGAGCGCTCCGATAAGCTGCTGCTCTGCCATAGTATTCCTCTCTGGGACGAGTTGCTCCGTGACTAAAGTATAGCGCTCTAAAAAATGAATGAGGTCGCTATAAAAAGAAACCTCGTGGCCCAACGGGTTCACGAGGTTTCTTTAGTGCCTTTAGTTACTGACCGTCCTTACCCGCGCGGCTCGATTTTATCACGCAGAGACTTGAGGTTCTCCAGCGCCGCGTTAAGCGTCTCGTCTCGCTTGGCAAAGTGGAAACGAATCAGATGGTTGACGGGCTCGCGGAAGAAGCTCGAGCCGGGCACGGCGCCCACGCCCACCTTTGAGGCCAGGTCCTCGCAGAAGTCGAGGTCGCTGTCATAGCAAAACTCAGAGATGTCCATCATCACGTAGTAGGCGCCCTGCGGCACGTTGTGCGTGAGGCCGATGCTGTCGAGTCCCTGACAGAATAGGTCGCGCTTGGCGGTGTAGAGGTCGAGGACCTCCTGGTAATAACTGTCGTCGAAGTTGAGGGCGGTGACGACGGCCTCTTGCAGGGGAGCGGCGGCGCCTACGGTGAGGAAGTCGTGGACCTTTTTGATGCGCTCGGTGATTTCGGCGGGAGCGATGGTGTAGCCTAGGCGCCAGCCGGTGATGGAGTAGGTCTTGGACAGCGAGCTGCAGCTGATGGTGCGCTCAAACATGCCGGGCAGCGTGGCCATGTACACATGCTCGTGGGGCGCGTAGACGATGTGCTCGTACACCTCGTCGGTGATGCAGTAGGCGTCGCACTTCTTGCACAGGTCGGCAATAAAAGTGAGCTCCTCGCGCGTAAAGACCTTGCCACAGGGGTTGGACGGGTTGCATAGGACGATTGCCTTGGGATCGTTGTCGCGGAAGGCCGCCTCCAGGACCTCACGGTCAAAGTCAAAGGTGGGCGGGTTGAGCGGCACGTAGATGGGCTCGGCACCCGAGAGGATCGTGTCGGCGCCGTAGTTCTCGTAGAACGGCGAGAAAATGACGACCTTGTCGCCGGGGTTTGTGACCGTCATCATGGCGGCCATCATGGCCTCGGTGGAGCCGCAGGTGACCACGATGTTCTCGTTGGGGTTGATCGGCATGCCCATAAAGTGCTCCTGCTTGGCGGCAAGCGCCTCACGCATGGCCTGGGAGCCCCAGGTGATGGAGTACTGGTGATAGAGCGGCTTGGGGTCGCTGGCGATGGCGCTCAGGCTGTTGAGCAGCTGCGCCGGGGGATCGAAGTCGGGGAAGCCCTGCGACAGGTTGACGGCGCCATACTTATTGGAGATGCGCGTCATGCGGCGGATGACCGAATCGGTAAACGTTGCCGTACGGTTGGAGAGTTCTTTCATGCTTGTCCTTTCGAGCATTTGCAGTGGGGCAAGTTTACTCCTATGAAACCGGTGGGAATTGCTCGAAACGCGCTTGAAAAACTCTTTTCAAAATTCTTGAAAATTGGGGCTTGCATCGCGTGGCGTTCCTTGCAATAATAGTCGAGCGCGAAGCGCACAGGACACGGTGGGTGTAGCTCAGTTGGCTAGAGCGACGGGTTGTGGTCCC
>UROC01000099.1 GCA_900549345.1 uncultured Collinsella sp. | reverse complement strand
AAACCCCCGCAGGGGGCGGGTTCCGAACAGCAAAGATTACGAGCGGACTTCGCCGTTTACGCCCTTGCACACCTTGGTGACGATCTTCTGGTGCGCCTTCTCGACCTCTTCGCTAGTAAGCGTGTGGTCGTCCGAGCGATACGTGAGCGCAAAGGCCATGGACTTCTTGCCCTTGCCGATACGAACCGGATCGCGGTAGACATCGAACAGGCGCACGCCCTCGAGCAGCTTGCCGCCGGCGCTGGTAATACGGCGCTCAAGATCCTCGCAGGTCACGGCATTGTCGACCACAATGGCAAGGTCGTGCTCAACGGCCGGGTACTGCGAGAACTCGCGGTAGTTCTCCTGGTTGCGGGCGCCCTTGATCAGCTTGTCCAGGTCAAGCTCAAAGGCAACGACGACCTCATCGATGCCCATCGCCTCGCGCGCCTCGGGGTGAATCTCGCCGACCCAGCCCAGCACGGTTCCGCCGGACAGAACCTCGGCCGCACGACCCGGCTGCAAGAAAGCGTAGCCCTCGCCCTCGACGGGACGGAAGCGAACCTTCTCGATGCGCAGCTGGGCGAGCAGCTCCTCGACAATGCCCTTGCCAAAGAAGAAGCGCAGCTTGCGGTACTTCATGTTCCAGGACTGCTCGCTCCACTGGCCCGAGAGCACACCCGCCACGGACTTGGTCTCCTTGGGCAGGCTGGCGTTCTCGCGACCGTGGAACAGGCTGCCGACCTCGTACAGGTGCACGTTGGGCGTACCGTGCGCCTCGTTGTAGGCCACGGACTGCAGCAGGCCCGGCAGCAGCGAACGACGCATCTCGGTCTGCTCGGCCACCAGCGGATTCATGAGCACCACGGGGCAGCCGCGGCCTTCGGTGGACATGCCAATCTTCTCCAGGTCGCCCGGAGCGGCAAAGCCAAAGGTCGTGGTCTCGTTGAGGCCACAGGCGCGCAGGATCTCGCCGACCTTGCGGGTAAGCTTCTGCTCGCGCGTCAGGCCGCTGATGTGGTTCTTGGCAGCCGGAATGGTCGCCGTGACGCGACCCATGCCCCACAGGCGCAGGACCTCCTCGATCAGGTCGATCTCACGCGGCAGGTCGGGACGGAAGCTCGGCGGCGTGACCATAAAGTCCTCGCCGTCGCGCTCGACGGTGCAGCCCAGGCGGGTGAGCGAGCGCTCGATAAAGTCGGGCTCGATGTCGGCACCGCAGATGGCGTGCACACGGGCCAGGCGCAGCTTAATGCTGTCGATGGTCTTGGGCGCGGGGAAAACGTCAACATAGCCGGGAGCAACCTCGCCGCCGGCGATCTCTTCGATGAGCGCGCAGGTAACGTTGGCGACATCCACGCAGCCGGTCTCGTCAACCTGGCGCTCAAAGCGAATGGAGGCGTCGGAGATCAGCGACAGGTCACGGCTGGTGTGCGAGGTGCGGCCGGCGTTGAAGCAGGCGCTCTCGACCATCACGTCGACGGTATCGTCCTCAATCTCGGAATCCATGCCACCCATAACGCCGGCCAGCGCCACAGGACGCTCGCCGTCGGTGATGAGGCCCATGCCGGCGTCGAGCACGCGCTCCTCGCCGTCGAGCGTCGTGAACTTCTCATCCTGCCGGGCGGCGCGAACCACCACGCGACGGTGGCCATCGCGCTCGGCAAAGGTGTCCAGGTCAAAGGCGTGCAGCGGCTGACCGGTGAGCATCATCACGTAGTTGGTGATGTCGACGATGTTGTTGTGCGGGCGCACGCCCAGGGCGTTAAGGCGCTTGACCATCCAGTCGGGCGACGGGCCGACCTTCACGTTGCGCACGATGCGGGCGACATAGCGGTCGCACAGGCCCTCGTCGGCAATCTCGACCGAAAGCTCGTCGTCGGTCGCGCGGCCGGTCTCCGCCTTGATGGCGGGCAACTCAACGTGGAAATCACGGTCGAAGATGGCGCCGGTCTCGCGGGCCATGCCGATCATGGACAGGCAATCGGGACGGTTGGGCGTGATCTCGCAGTCGAGCACAGTATCACTCGAGCCCACGTACTCGGCAAACGGCATACCGCAGGGCGTGTCCTCGGGCAGAATCATGATGCCGGAGTGGTCGCCGCCCAGGCCGAGTTCGCGCGCAGAGCAGTTCATGCCCATGGACACGACGCCGCGAAGCTTGCTCTTCTTGATCTTGACGTCGCCGGGCAGGACTGCGCCGATCATGGCCGTGACGATGTGGTCGCCGGCCTCGAAGTTCTGCGCGCCGCAGACGATCTGCAGCGGAGCGGGATTGCCGTCAGCGTCGAGGTTCTTGTCACCCACGTCGACCGAGCACACATACATGTGGTCGCTATCGGGGTGCGGGGTCTTGGTGAGCACCTTGGCAGTCACCACGTGGTCGAAGGACTCGCCCACGGTGTCGATCGCCTCGACCTCGGTGCCGGTACGGATATATTCGTCCGAAAGGGTCTTGGGATCCTCCGGAATATCGATCATGGTCTTGAGCCAGTCGTAAGAAACGCGCATCTAACTGGTCTCCTTTCATCTGTAACGCCTGCAATAAACAGACGGAAAAACTCCAGCTACGGAGACGGGTTTCCGAGGTGCCGCAGATTGCCTTGAAAGAGGAGGGCCGCGTACTTAGGTACGCAACCGACGATTGAAAGGCAAGGTGCGGTGGCTCGGGAAGCCGCCGGGACAGGTCAACTTAAAATTGGTTGAGGAAGCGCATATCGCCTGTCATCAGCGTTCGCAGATCCGGCAGGTCGTAGCGCAGGGCCGCGACGCGCTCGGCGCCAATGCCAAAGGCGAAGCCAGTGTACTTCTCGGGGTCGATGCCGCAGTTGACCAGAACGTTGGGGTCGACCATGCCGCAGCCCAAGATCTCGATCCAGCCGCTGTGCTTGCAGAAGTTGCAGCCCTTGCCGCCGCACACGTGGCAGCTCACGTCCACCTCGCAGCTGGGCTCGGTGAAGGGGAAGAAGTGCGGGCGGTAACGCGTCTTGCGATCCTCGCCAAACATGCACTTAACAAAGTAGTCGAGCGTGCCCTTGAGGTCGCCAAAGGTGATGCCCTCGTCGACGACCAGGCCCTCGATCTGATTGAACTGCGGCAGGTGGCAGGCGTCGGCCGTGTCGGGACGGTAGACGGTGCCCGGGCAGATCATGTAGATGGGCGGCTTCTGCGACTCCATGGTGTGGATCTGCACGCCCGAGGTCTGGGTGCGCAGCAGCACGTCGGACTCGCCGTGGGCGTGAGCCTCGGGGTGCGCGACGCTGCCGGGGTTGTTGTCGACCACGTAGAAGGTATCGCGGGCCGAACGGCTCGGGTGATCCATGGGGGCGTTGAGCGCGGTGAAGTTGTAGTAAGAGGTGTCGACCATGGGGCCGGACTCGACGGTGTAGCCGATGCCGCAGAAGATGTCCTCGGCCTCCTCGATAATCTGCTTGATCAGGTGCTGGTGGCCGATCTGCGGACGGATGCCCGGCAGCGTGATGTCGACGGCGTCGTGCTCCAGTGCGCGCTTGAGGGCGGCGGCCTTCATCTCGGTGTTGCGCTCGTCGAGCATGCCCTCGATCAGCTGGCGCATCTCGTTGGCGCGCTTGCCCATGACGGGGCGATCCTCGGGGGCGAGCTTGCCCATCATGCGCATCAGGCCGGTGATGCGGCCCTTGCGACCGAGCAGCTCAACGCGCGCAGCCTCGAGCTTGGCGGCGTCGTCGGCGCCTGCGACGAGCTCCTTGGCCTCTTCCTCGAGTTTGACCAGATCATCAATCAGACTCATGTCTTCCCTTTCGTCTCTCGCGCTCCCCGCTCGCCGGGACGACTGCCGCCGCCTGGCGTTGTGAAAACGCGGCCCGGTTCGGTAACAAAAAACCGCCCTCGGGCATGTACATTGCCCAAGGACGGTTGAATTCCGCGGTACCACCTTGTTTGACGCGGCGGATGTCTAGCCCGCCGTGCCCACTCTGCGCCCCTTATCGCGAGGCTCACGGCTTCCCTACTGGGGACATCGCCGCCGCTGGCCGCGTGCCCGTTGAGGTCGCTGCTCGGGAGTGAACGCTTGGCCCTTGTCACCGCAGGAAGGCTTGCAGCCCATGACCTTCCCTCTCTTGCCGGCGACGCGGCGGGCAAAACCCTCTCCGTCAACGCATTGGGCTACAGGATACCACATTGTGTGGGCGTATCGCCGCGTTCCGTTTTGTTCGTGCTGGGTACAAGGCAGGTAGCTGTGCAAACTGGCCGCGCGCCCACCCGAAGCGCTCGGCTCACGAGATCAAGGATATGGTATGGGAAAGAAACTCGATAAGAAGGCCAAGCCCGCAGCGGGCAAGATGCCCAAAGGCATGAAGGTCGATAAGGCCGTCAAAAAATTCCGTAAGCTCGAGGGCAAGCTGTGGACTCGCGAGTACCTGCTCAAGATTGCCGAGTTTGACGGCGCGACCATTGCCCCCGCCAACGGCGCCGCAGCCCGCGCCGACGCCATGGGCACCCTTGCCGGCGAGCATCACAAGCTGCTGACCAGCGAAAAGTCTGTCGAACTTGTGCGCTCGCTGGCACGCGAGACCGTCGCCGGAGGCAAGATCGACGACCCGCAACTGCTCAACGAGATCCGCGTGCTCGGCCGCGACCAGCGCGAGGCGAGCGTCATTCCCACCGAGGAGGCCGAGGCTTGGACCAGGCTCACCTGCGAGGCCGATGCCGTGTGGCACAAGGCCAAGGCGGCCAACGACTGGGCGAGCTTTGAGCCCTATGTGGATAAGATTGTCGACAAGCTCAAATATCAGGCCGAGCTCATGGATCCCAAGCGCGATCCGTACGATGTTTGGCTCGACCAGTACGAGCGCGGGCTTTCCGCCAAGAGCTTCGATGCGTTTTGCGATGAGGTCAAGGCCACGGTCGTGCCGCTCGTGCACGCCATCGGCGAGCGCGGCCAGCAGCCGGCTGCCGACTTTTTGCACGCCCACGTGCCCGAGGCTGCCCAGCGCGCCATGAGCTTCGACTTGATGAAGCTTGTCGGCCTGAACCTGGACGACACCACGCTTGCCTTTACCGAGCACCCGTTTAGCGAGGGCTTCTCGGTGGGCGACGCGCGCATCGCCACGCACATCTACGAGGACGACTGCATCTCCAACGTCTACAGCATCATCCACGAGGCGGGACACGCCATGT
>UROC01000098.1 GCA_900549345.1 uncultured Collinsella sp. | reverse complement strand
TGGCTGCCCTGGAAACCGAATGACAGTACGAGCATCCATTCGGCTTCCAGGGCAGCCACGGGCAGAACAGGCAAACAGGAATAGGCGGCGACCCGCTACTCCCCCGCCACGCTTGCGCGCAGCTTGGCGGCGATGGGCTCGGATGCCAGCAGGAACACGAGCATGACCACGGAGCACGCCAGGCACACAATCCAGGTGCTCGCAAAGGAGCCCGTGGCATCGAACAGCACGCCCGAGACAATGGCGCCCACGGTGCCGCCGACCATCTCGAGCGAGGTAATGGTGCCCGTGACCTTACCCAGGTCGGCCATGCCAAACTGCTTGGACGCGGCGATGGTAGGCGTGATGGTGCCCATGCACGTTCCAACACCAAAACTCACAGCGGCGACAATAGGACCGAGGTCCGTCGTCGGGAAACACAGCGCCACGCAGGCGATAATGCACGCAACGGAGCCAAGGATATTGCCAAAGCGCAGGCCAAAGCGGTCATAGATCGCACCGAGCGAAATCTTGGCAATAACGACGGTGACCATGTAGGCCGAAAGTACGGTACCCGCCCACATGGGATCGTGGCCGCCCGTGACAATCTTGGCACCGTTGACGGTAACACTCGTCATGTTGGTAACCTGGTTGGGCAGGATGGCGCCATTGACCAAGCCCATAAAGAGGAAGGCGACGACAAGCAGCCAAAATGCCGGGCTCTTCTTGATACGAGACCAGCCGACGCTAACCTCGGGGGCTGCCTTCTCGTTCTTATCACCCGTGGCAGAAGCAGACGGGTCGCCTGGATTCTCGCCGAGCGGCTTAAGACCGATCTCGGAAGGCTTGGTGCGGAAGGAATAGGCCGTGATGGGCAGCGCCGCCACCATGCAGATAGCCGCGAGCACCAGGAAGGCGGAACGCCAGCCAACGCTCACGATGAGCGAGCTCACGATGGGAGACAGAATAGCGCCGCCAAAGCCCGAGCCCGAAAGTGCGATGGAGATGGCAAGGCCTCGCTTGGCCGTAAACCAGTTGGCGGTCACTAGGCTGATGAGCAGGCGGGTCGAGGCGACGGCAAAGCAGCCCGAGACGGCAAAGAGCACGTAGACCTGCCACAGCTCACCGACAAAGCTCATGCCGGCAAGAACGGCAGAGGTGGCGATTACAGTGAGGGAGCCCAAAACGCGGCCGCTTACTTTATCGGCGACATGGCCAATGACAAGCGAGCCGATAACGCTCACCACGGTGGAGATAGCGTTGGAGATGTTGTACTGCGCAAGCGTGATGCCCAGGTCGCTTACGATGAGCGGCTGAAACAGGCTCATGCAGTTAACGAAAATCGTGTAGCACGTGGCCATGATCACAAAGCCGGAGGCCACCACGAGCCAGCCGGGGAAAAATTTACGTTGCTGGGACATACTGTTCCTTTTTTAAACAAACGAGTAGCAAGATTGGGTGCTACCGATGATCGGCGATGTAGCCCAAAGCGACGGCGGCATAAGCCGCGGCGCCGAGAGGAAGCTCGGCATCGTTAAAGCGCGCCTTGGGATGATGCTGGGCAAAATGCTCGTCCGTATCGGTCACGGCCGCGCCCACCGTAAAGTACGCACTTGGGATCTCGCTCGAGATAAGCGCGAAGTCCTCGCTCGCCATGGCGTGGAATAGCGGCAAGAAAGCCGCCTTGGGCAGCACTGCGCCCACGTAGCCAAGCGACGCCTGAGTCATATCGCTGTCGAGTACAAGCGGCGGAACATCCGAAAGCGTCTCGATGGTTGCCGGCGTACGATATGTTGCGGCAACGCCGTTGACGACCTCCGCGATGCGGGTCTTAAGGTGAGCCATGAGCTCGACATCGAAGCCGCGCAGCGTTCCCTCGAGCACACAAGTGTCGGGGATGACATTTGCGGCCTGACCGCCGGCGAACTTGCCAACGGTAAGCGCGACCTCCTTGGCCGCCGGCACCTCGCGGGAGATGAGCTCCTGAAGCGCCAGATGCACATGGACGCCGGCCGTGATGGGGTCGATGCAGATCTCGGGGCTCGAGCCATGGCCGCCCTTGCCCTGAAGCGTGATGCGAAAACCGTACACGCCCGAGAGCGCCGGGCTGCCGTAGAGCACCAGGCCAAGCGGCGACTGGCTATTGACATGCATGGCAAAGGCGGCCTGGGGACGCGGGTTCTGCAGCAGACCGTCGGCGATGGCGGCGCGGGCACCCTCAAAGGTTTCCTCGCCCGGCTGGAACAGCAACTTAACCGTGGCGTTGGCGTCGACAAGCGCAGACTCGCGGGCCTTGAGCAAACGGGCCGCGCCGAGCAGCGCCGTCGCATGCATATCGTGGCCACAAGCGTGCATGCAGCCGTTGGTGGAAGCGAAAGGCTCGCCCGATTCCTCGGCAACGGGCAGGGCATCCATGTCGCCACGGAGCATGATGACCGTACCGGCCTGTTCGTCCGTGCAGACGCCATTGCCCTGGGCCGCGGCGGCACCGGCGCCGACAAGGCCCACGACACAGGAACCATCGACGAGCGTGGCAAATGGGATTTCCATCTCGGTCAGGCGCGCTTGAATATACGCAGAGGTCTGTGGGAGGCTATTACCCAGCTCGGGCATCTGGTGTAAATCGTGTCGCCACGCAGCGAGCTCGTCTGCAAAAGCCTGAGCTTCTGCAACGAGACCGTCACCGATAGCGGCCTGCGCCGCTGCGGTGGCCTTGGGCGCTGATTGCGGTTGAAGATCGGACTGAGCTGGTGCCATAAATGCCCTCCAGTAACGTTTTTGCAGTAAGCACTTTGATAGCGTAAAGTGCAAGGTACAACTTTAAAGGCGAGGCATAAAAACCGCCGCCCCAGGAGGGCGGCGCAACAAGTTGTTTACAATTGCGGACGCGGCTTTCGACGCAAAAAATCGAAGTGAGTCTCGCTCAAGATAATCGACAGGAAGATAAGCACAAAGCCGGCGAGCAGGCGCGAGGTGAGCGCCTCCCCCATCAGCAGCACCGAAAACAACACGCCCGAAGGCGATTCCATCGAAAGGAGCAGCGAGCCCGTCGAAGCCGGGACATGCGCCAGGCCGACGTTTTGGATGAGCAGAGCCACGCATGTGCAGCCCACCGAGAGAAACGCCATCACACAGATAAAATTCGGCGTCCACACGGACAGAGGCGCCTGAGTCTCGAATAGCAGCGACGAGACCAGGCTTAGGATGCCATTGCCCACAAACATCCAAAACGTGATGACGTTGATGTCCATTTTGCGACCGTACTTGGCGGTCACCGCCATCTGGATGGCGAAGAAGACCGCGCCGCCCAGCGTAATGGCATCGCCGATATTGAACTCGACGCTATCGAGTGCGACGAGGCCAATGCCCGCCAAGCACAGCAGTGCCGCGCCCAGGTTATAGCGGGTGAGTTTTTCGCCGCTCAGAAAATAGCTCGCAAAGGGCACGAGGATGCAGTACGTACCCGTCAAAAACGCGTTCTTGCCCGCCGTAGTGTGCGCCAGACCGACCGTCTGCAGGACGTAGGCGGCCCACATAAGTGTGCCCATTCCAAGTCCGACGATAAGATTGCGGGCGTTGAGGTGCGCGATGATGCGCTTGTGGAAGATGACAAACATGACCAACGCCGCAGGCAGAAAGCGCACGTAGAGCAGTTCAAACACCGGAATGGTGTCGAGCGCGTCCTTCATAGTTGTAAAGGAGTAACCCCAGATAATCGCCACCGAAAGCAGTAGAACTTTCCAGAACAACGGCGAACGAGCACCGGCACCACGGGAGGTGCCGCCCGCGCCCAGGTCCTCGCGAGCCACAGGGCTGTCGGGCATCATTTCGATATTGTCAGTGGCATGCTGGGGCATAGGGCATCCTCGCGCTCAATCTGGGCGTGGTGTCCGCACGCGCGTGACCGCATGCCGCCTCATGGTCAAATAAAAACGGGACGCGCCGGACCCCCGGCACGCCCCGCTACTGTAACAACAACCAAGCAGCTCATGCAATTCACTCAACTAAAGCGTCGAGCCGGAAGGCCTCGATGTTCCGTCAACGCCACATTGTCGCGCTAAATCAATTTGGTCGACTCCAGCTTTTCGATGATCCAGTCGTTGGCTTTGATGACCGGGCGGCGGAAGACGACGCCCAGGGCCAGCGACGGAATCAGGTAGCTCGCCAAGATACCCAGCTCAATCCAGTACTCCATATGGTAGGCGCCGGCCATGGCGGCATGCATGGCGTTGATGCCGTGGGTAAACGGCAGGAACGGGTAGATCGCCCGGAACACGGGGCCGGTCATCTCGATGGGGAACGTACCGCCTGAACCGCCGACCTGCATGACCAACAGCACGACAGCGAGCGCCTTGCCGATATCGCCAAACGACACGGTAAGCGTGTAGACGATATTGGAGAACACGAGACTCGCGACCCAGCCCGCCAGCACAAACTGCAGCGGGTTGTCGCACTGAATGCCAAAGAACAGAATGTCGCCCGCGCACACGAGCGTTGCCTGCAGCAGGGCCAAACCGCCAAAGAACAGGTAACGGCCCAGATAGATCTCGTGCAGGCGTACGGGGATGAGCTCGTTGATGAGCTCATCGTCGACCGAGACCTTCATCATGGCCGCCAGTACGATCGAGCCGACCCATAGCGACAGAATCGTGTAGAACGGCGCCATGGCCGAACCGTAATTGCGGATCGGATAGACCGGCTTGCGGTCGAGCGCGACGGGGCCGGAAAGCGACACGGCCAGGCCCTCGGGGTCGTTGCCGATCATCGTCTTGATCGTCGCCAGGTCACCCGACATCAGGGCGCCGTCGAGCTCGTCCTTGAACGCGCTGATCTTGTCCGACGCCTCGCCCAGCTGATCGGAAGCCTTGTTGACCAGCTTTGCGGCCTTAGAGAGACCCTTTGCCAGCGAACCGGATGCGTCGGTCAGGCCGGCAACAGCGCTATCCAGGTCGCCCGAGATGCCGTCGAGTGAATCCAACACGCCCGAAATAGTTTTCTTGAGCTCCTTGGCCTTGACCGAGAACGTGGAATCGTAGTCAGACTTAGCGCCCGAGATGCCCGCCTTGGCATCGGCGATGGCCTGGTCGACCTCGGCACGCGTGCTGTTGACCTCTGCCATGCTGTCGGAAAGGGACTTTGCGGTTGCCCTCAGGTCGTTGGCATTGTTACGATACTCCGTCGCGATCCTGCCCAGCGATGTCGCCACAGACTTGAGGCTGTCCCGGAGCTTTTCGTCACTCACCTGATCGGCAAAGCTGCGGAGCTGGTCGGCCGTGTCGTCGATTTCCTTGGCACGCGATTCGAGTGCCGACGCGGCTTCGTTGAGCTGGGT
>UROC01000097.1 GCA_900549345.1 uncultured Collinsella sp. | reverse complement strand
ATCTTGCGGTGGTCGCGCTTCTTGGCCTCCTCCAGCATGTGCATGTGCTCGTCGAGCTCTTCCTTGGTGGCAAAGGCGACGCCGTTGATGCGGGTGAGCATCTTGTTGTCCTTGTCGCCCTTCCAGTAAGCGCCCGAGACGCCGGTTAGCTTAAAGGCCTTCAGCGCCTTGGTGTAGCAGATGTGGGGGCCGACGCACATGTCGATGTAGTCGCCCTGCTGGTAGAAGGTGATACGGGCGTCGTCGTCCAGGTCGCCGATGTGCTCGACCTTGTACTTCTCGCCGCGCTCCTCCATAAGGGCGATGGCCTCGGCGCGGGGCTTCTCGTACACGGAAAACTTGAGGTTCTCCTTGACGATCTTTTTCATCTCGGCCTCGATCGCGGGGAAGTCGTCCTCGCTGATCTTGACGCCCTCGGGCAGATCGACGTCGTAGTAGAAGCCGTTGTCGGTCGCGGGACCGTAGGCAAAGTCGGCCTCGGGGTACAGGCGCTTGATGGCCTGCGCGGCGGAGTGGCGGATGACGTGCGTGACCTCGTCCTGCGGGAGCTCGGCCACCGAACCGTCATTGTAGAGTGCCTTCATGGGTATGTTTTCTCCTCTCGGATGCCTGATGCAAGTGCGTGCGATGCGCTCGGCGTTTTAACTTGCATCATTATAGGCAGGTTGCCTTGGTATACAAGCGCCCGCCGCACCTTAATGGCACGGCGGGCGATTTTCTACGCATGCTTCATCGTGTGGGGGCGGCGCGGGGCGCGTGGCGGCCGTGGCTTGCGCGGGGCGCGCGGTGCCCGTGGCTTGCGGCCGGCCCGGCGATGGATGCGTTACTGAATGCGAGTTCGGCAGTAGGGGCAGACCTTCCAGTGCGCGTCGAGCGGGCGATGGCAGCTGGGGCAGACGTTGCGAACCTGGGTGTCGCACACCGGGCAGACGACGAAGTCCTTCTCGATGGGCGCACCGCACTGCGGGCAGGTGCCGTACTGGGCAAGCTGGCGCTCGCGCAGGGCCATGTCCAGCTCCTGCTCCTCGCGGTCGGACGCGTAGGAGTGCGGGCGCAGGACCAGGTAGGCGATGAGGCCTACAAACGGGATGAGGGCGATGATGCCCCATGCCACGTAGGCGCTGGCGCCGCGGCGGCGAGCGTCGATGAACACATAGACGACCGACAGCACATACAGGGCGATGATAAAGCCAACGAAGGCATAGACGACGCCCATAAGCTGCGGCGACATGAGCTCGGAGATGTACTTGGACATTACGGGTACCTTTCGGAATATTAACAGTCCGGACAAGTTTACCACGGGGTTTGTTTATATGGGACCACGGCTAGGGGCGGGGCTGGCGCGGACACAAACATCTCAATCTGTAACAGGTGGGAGCGGAATCCGGGCCTAGATGTTACAGATTGAGACGAACGGAAGGGGCGCCAGACTAACGTCTCAATCTGTAACATCTAGAACCCAAATCATCAGTTAACTGTTACAGATCGAGACGAACGTTTGCCGTAGCTGTCGGCAGACGAGCTTGTCGACGTTGCTGGGTCTCCCCTCGTCTGCCGTTGGCGGGTGTTGCGGGGCTGTTCGCCGCATTGCCGCCGCGCTGGGGGTGTGTAGACCGTAGGATAGTCTTATTGACAGCCTGTCAACTCGTCTGGGAGGCACTGTGACAGAAACGTTTGATATCGCGATTGTCGGCGCGGGCATCACCGGATGCGCCATCGCGCGGCAGCTCGCGCGCTATGACCTGTCCATTTGCGTGGTCGAGGCGGCTAACGATATTGCGCTGGGCGCGTCGAAGGCCAACGGCGGCCTGGTACACGCTGGCTACGATCCGGTGCCGGGCACCGTAAAGGCGCAGGTCAACGCCCGTGGCTGCGAGTTGTACGGTACGTGGGCGCAGGAGCTGGGCTTTCTGTTCCGCCGCACCGGGTCGATGGTGTTGGGCTTTAACGACGAAGACCGCGCACAGCTGGAGAAGCTGCGCAGCAACGGCCTGGCGAACGGCGTGCCCGAGCTGTCGATTATCGGCCCCGACCGCATCCACGAACTTGAGCCGCGCGCCAGTGCCTCTGCAACGTGCGCGTTGTGGTGCCCCTCGACTGGGTTTGTCGACCCGTTTGAGGTTGCCATCGCCGCGCTGGAGAACGCCGTGGCCAACGGGGTGACGTTTATGCGCTCCGCACCCGTGGAGGCGATTGAAGTTGCGGGCTCGGGCGACGACGCGCGCTTTACGCTGGCGACGCCCGCTGGCAACGTGCGCTGCCGTTACCTGATCAACGCCGCGGGCAACGGCGCCGCCGACATCTCGCATATGGCGGGCGCCGAGGAGTTCCAGATGGTCTGGCGTCAGGGCAACATCGTGGTGCTGGACAAGGAGCCGCGCACGCTCATGCCGCTCTACCCCGTGCCGACGCCGGTGTCGAAGGGCGTTATCGTGACGGGCACCGTGCACGGCAACACCGTGATCACCGCGACGGCCGCCGTGCGCGAGCCGGGCGACACGCAGACCTATGCGAGCGATGTGAACGCGCTGCTGAGCGGCGCGCGCAAGCTGGTGCCCGATCTGGATACGCGCCGCGTGGTGCGCGCGTTTGCCGGCGGGCGTCCGGTCATTCAGGGAACGAACGACTTCTTTATTGGACAGTCGGCCGTGGTGCCGGGGCTTTTCCAGGCGGCGGGCATTCAGTCGCCGGGTGTGGCAAGCGCGCCGGCCATTGCCGAGCACATGGAGCTTGTGATGCGTGAGGCGGGCGTGAAACTGCACGAGCGGGCTGACTGGAACCCAATTCGCCGCGCGCCGGACGACTTTGACCGCGCGCCGCTTACGCGCAAGGAAGAACTCATTGAGTCCGATCCCGCGTGGGGGCAGATTGTCTGCCGCTGCGAGACTGTGCCCGAGGCCGAGATTGTGGCCGCGATTCGGCGCCGCCCGGGTGCAATTTCGGTCGAAGGTGTCAAGCGCCGCTGTCGTGCCGGCATGGGTCGGTGCCAAAGCGGCTTTTGCCAGAGCCGTGTGGTGGCGATTCTTGCCCGAGAGCTGGGCTGCGACCCCAGCGAGGTGCTGTTGGAGGATACCGGATCTTGGCTGGTCGAGGGACCTTTGAAGGGAGTGCGCTAGGATGGCGGAATTCAAATCGAGCGCGATTGATTGCGGCGTCGTGGAAGCCGTACAAACGCAAGCCTTCGACGTGGTCGTTATCGGCGGCGGACCTGCCGGCATGGCGGCCGCGCTGGCCGCGCATAAGGCAGGCGCACGCGTGGCCATCGTGGAGCGCGAGCAGCATCTGGGCGGCATCCTGCGCCAGTGCATCCACCCCGGCTTTGGCCTGTCGCACTTTAAACAGGAGCTCACCGGTCCCGAGTACGCGCAGCGCTTTATCGACCAGGTGCACGCAACCGACACTGCGCTGTTCCTGAACAGCATGGTGATTGGGATTGATTCAGGCGAGCCTGCGGAAGACACCGCGGTCCACACCGTCACGCTCATGAGCCCCACCGGCATGCTGCAGCTCACCGAACGGGCGGTTGTCCTTGCCATGGGGTGCCGCGAGCGCACCCGCAGCGAGATCAAAATTCCCGGCAGCCGACCCGCCGGCGTGTTTACGGCCGGCTTGGCGCAGCGATACATCAATATCGAGAACCTCAAGCCCGGCTCGCGCGCCGTCATTTTGGGCTCGGGTGACATCGGGCTGATCATGGCGCGCCGCTGCACGCTCGAGGGGATTTCGGTCGAGGGCGTGTACGAGCTCATGCCGTACGCCAACGGCCTGCGCCGCAATGTGAAAAATTGTCTGGACGACTTTGGCATTCCGCTGCATCTGTCTACCACGGTCACGCGCGTGATCGGGCACGACCGCGTGGAAGCCGTCGAGGTGAGTCAGGTCGACGAACGCCTGGCGCCCATTCCGGGGACCGAGCGCATTGTTCCGTGTGACACGCTGCTGCTTTCGGTGGGCTTGATTCCCGAGAACGAGCTTTCAGTTGCCGCGGGCGTGGAGCTTGACCCGCGCACGCGCGGCGCCGTGGTGGACCAGAGCCTGCAGACGGGCATACCAGGCATCTTTGCTTGCGGCAACGTTCTGCACGTGCACGACCTGGCCGACAACGTGACGACTGAGTCCGAGCGCGCTGGCGCAGCTGCGGCCGCGTACACGCTGGGGACCGGCGCGGGCGCCGTTCCGGACTGCGAGCTCTCGGTCTCCCCTGCCGGCATCGCGGGCTACGCGCTGCCGGGACGCATTACGACTGTGGCACTCACCAAGCTGAACTTCCGCGTGCGCCGGCCCGTCGACGCCGCCCGCGTGCGCATTCTGGCAGGCGACGAGGAACTGTTTGCGGGCAAGGGACGCGCGTTTAAACCGAGCGTCATGGAAAGCTTCCCGCTGCCGGCAAAGGTCATCAAACAAGCGCTCGACCTGGGTGCTAGCGAAATTGTCCTGTCCGTCGATCCCGTCGAGGAGGCATAGACTATGAGCGATAACGCAATCGAAACGCTGCAGTTCAACTGCACGACCTGCCCATCCGAATGCCTCCTGACCGTAAAGGTGGAGCGCGACGCCAATGGCGCCGTGGTGGAAGTGCGCTCCGTAACCGGCAACAACTGCCCGCGCGGTGATAAATTCGCGCATCAGGAGCTCACCTGTCCCATGCGCGTGCTCACCACCACCGTTGCCGTATCCGGCGGCGATGAGGCTCTGCTGCCCGTGCGCACCGCCGATGCCATCCCGCTGGCACTCCACGCCCAAGCCATGAACCTCATCCGTGGCCTAGTCGTCAACGCCCCCATCCGCATGGGCGACGTCGTGCTGGAGAACCTCCTCAACACCAACATCGACCTCATCGCCAGCATGGACATCGACCGAGCCTAAGTAGCTAATTGGGGACGGGGCTCTTTAGCTAATTGGGGACGGGGCTCTTTAGCTAATTAGGGACGGAGCTCTTTTAGCTACCCCGCCATCCACCCGGTCCTCCTCCGCAGTTGCGGTGAAATACGGACTGTTTTATGGCTTCAGGCCGCTAAACAGTCCGTATTTCACCGCAACTTATGAGGGCGCGCATGGGATGCAAAGGAGTGTCCCGAAGTGCCGGCATAAAAGGAACGTCCCTATGTGCCGGGCTTGGGATACCATGGTGGCAGCCTAGCGAAAGGATGTTTCATGGCACATGTCGATGACCAGCGCGTGGCGCGCGTGCTCGATGCGCTCGAGGCTCAGCACCCCGGTGCGCAGCTGCTCGTAAACGACCCGTGGTCGATTTACTATCTGACCGGCTTTTATGCCGATATGTTCGAGCGTTTTTGCGGTGTGCTGCTCGCGCGCGATGACGAGCCCGTGATCTTGGTCAACGCGCTGCATCAGTTGCCGGAGTACGACAATGCCCGCGTCGCCTATCACACCGACACCGAAGTCGTGACAGACGCTATCGCTCGCGAGGTCGATCCGACCAAGCCGCTTGGCATCGACACCGTCATGCGTTCCGGCTTTTTGATGCCCCTTATGGAGCGCCATACCGCGAGCGAGTTTTTCCTAGGCGATTTTGCC
>UROC01000096.1 GCA_900549345.1 uncultured Collinsella sp. | reverse complement strand
CAGCGCTCGCGCGACCGAAAGGAGTCCCGTTGAGTGTATTGATCAGCAACGATGCCGAGCTCGATACGCTGCTCGACGCGCAGGAAGTGGAGCACATCTGCGAGGTTGTGCTTGCCGCCGAGGGCGTTGAACGTGAAGTCGAGATTTCCCTTTCGTATGTCGACGAGGACGAGATGCACGAGCTCAACCACGAGTGGCGTGGCATCGACCGCACCACCGATGTGCTCTCGTTTGAATGCGACTCGGCCTTTGACGAGGATATTCCCGCCGACGAGACGCTCGAGCTCGGCGATATCATCTTGGCCCCGCAGGTCATTGCCCGTCAGGCCCCCGGCTTTGGCAATAGCCCTGCCGACGAGTGCCGCCTGATGCTCGTACACGGCATGCTACACCTGCTGGGGTATGACCATATCGAGGACGACGAGGCCGAGGTCATGGAGGCCCGCGAGGACGCTATCCTGCGCGATCTGGCGCTCGAGCGCGGCGAGGACCCCAAACTCGTTCACGTCGGCCCCATCACCAATCATGCCCACGACTAGGAGCCGCTTATGATTCCCGGATCGAACAAGGACCATCCGTCCTTTTTAAAGTCGTTCTCCTACGCCATGGAGGGCTTCGTCACCGCCGTCAAGACCGAGCGCAACATTAAGGTCATGCTCGTAGCCGGCGTGTGCACCGTCATTGCCGGCTGCATCGTGGGGCTCGACATTGCCGAGTGGGCCACGATTATCATCTGCTGCGGCCTGGTGATTCACGGCGAGCTGTGCAATACCGCCATGGAGGCCATTGTCGATCTGGCGACCCAGGAGCTCCATCCGCTGGCAAAACGCGCCAAGGACATCGCCGCCGCCTCGGTATACGTACTTTCAATCACCGCCGCGATTGTGGGCTTGCTGGTATTTGCCCACGCGCTCGGCTTTATTTAGAAAGGGATTCCCATGTCCGACAATATGCAGCCTATCGATGAAATTTTGGACGACGAGTCCCCGGATGCTAAGGCGACCGAGGCCTATGAGGAAGTCGGGGAGTTCGACCCGTTTGAGGGCATGAGCGACGAGGAGCTCGACGCCCTGTGCGATGAGGACGACAGCCTCGCGGGCTTTGGCGACGTTGAGCCCGGTTTCCGCAGTGGCTTCGTGGCCTTGGTCGGCCGCCCCAACGCCGGTAAGTCAACGCTGCTCAACGCCTGCTATGGCAAAAAGGTCGCCATCACCTCGCCGGTGGCCCAGACGACCCGCCGCCGCATGCGCGCCGTCGTCAACCGCCCCGGCTACCAGCTGGTCTTTGTCGATACCCCGGGTATCCACAAGCCCAAGGACGGTCTAGGGTCCGAGCTGAACAAGAGCGCGTTGTTCGAGCTGAACGATGTCGATGTTGTCGCGTTTTTGATTGATGCCACCAAACCGATCGGCAGGGGAGACGCCTGGGTTGCCGAGCGCGTCAAGAATGCCCGTTCCAAGAAGGTCCTGGTGCTCACCAAGGCCGATGAGGCCGACCCCGCACGGGTCATGGAGCAGCTTAAGGCCGCCCACGAGCTTATGGAATATGACGACGAGATCGTGACGTCGTCGGTCAAGAACTTTAACGTCGATGCCTTCATCGAGACCGTTGCGCACTTTTTGCCCGAGGGTCCGCGTTGGTTCCCCGAGGACATGGGTACCGACGCTTCCGATGAGACGCTCGTTGCCGAGTTTGTGCGCGAGAAGGTCTTGCGCCGCACCCGTGATGAGATCCCGCACTCCGTGGGCGTGATTTGCGATGCGCTTGAGCAGACCAAGAAGGTGCTGCGCGTGCACGCCACCATTTACGTTGAGCGCGAGGGCCAAAAGGGCATCATCATCGGCAAGGGCGGCGAGATGATCAAACATATCGGCATCGACGCCCGTCGCGACCTTGAGCGCATCTTTGGCACCCAGGTCTTTTTGGAGCTGGACGTGAAGGTCAAGGCCGGCTGGCGTGACGACGAGGCCCAGATTCGCCGCTTTGGCTATAACGCCGAGGATTAGGGACACGCGGCGCGAATGGCAGGTTCTCGTACATATCGCACGAAAGTGCTCGTGCTCGATAAGACGAAGCTCAAAGAGACGGACCTGATCCTGACGATGCTTGACGAGCGGGGTCGGCAGGTTCGTGCTGTGGCAAAGGGCGCCCGCAAACCCGGCGGACGCCTGGCTGCGCGCTGCGAGATGTTCTGTACCGTTGATCTGCTGCTTGCGCATGGACGGTCGCTCGACGTGGTTTCCCAGGCCGAGCTTATGGAGGCGCCGCTCGGCGCTGCTCCCGATTACGAGATGACATGCGCCGCAAGCGCGATCGCCGAGGTCGCGCGCGTGTGCTCGTTCGAGGACGCCGAGGACCCGTTTACCTTTGCCATAACGCAGCGAGCGCTTGCCCTGGTGGGCAGCGGGCTCGACGCGGCGCATATGGATCTACTTGTGGCGGCATATGTCTTTAAGCTGCTGTCGCACGTTGGCTATCGACCCGATTTTTCGGCCTGCGTGCTGTGCGGAGACCCCATGCTGTCGTATTTTTCGCCCCAGGCGGGCGGTCTCATGTGCGGGTCGTGCGCGTCGAGCGTTCCGGGTGCCGAGCTGGTGTCGACCGGTGAGGTCGCGTGGCTGCGCGCCCTCATGTCCATGACCTTCGATGCGCTTATGGTCGAGAGGATCGACACGCATACGGCGGCGTTCTTGCTCGGGCTTTCGCATGTGTGGGCTGCGACGCACACCGATCAGCGCCTCCGTGCGATGGAATTCATGTTGGGTCGGTGATGATGCGCAGGCACGGGCTGCTTGTGGTAACATACCGACCTGTTGGTACCTCGACCTTGGTTGCTCGCTCCACCGGCGGCTTCCCAGTCCGAGGCGAATCGAGTCGCCCGTGGGCGACGCAAAACGAAAGGTGAAACAATGACTGTTTCCAAAGAGCGCAAGGCGGAGCTGACTGCCCAGTTCGGTAACACCCCGGTCGATACCGGCAACCCCAAGGTTCAGGTCGCCATCCTGACCGAGCGCATCAAGGAGCTGACCGAGCACATGAAGTCCCACCAGAAGGACTTCCACACCCGTCGTGGCCTGCTCATGCTCGTCGGCCGTCGTCGTCGTCTTCTCTCCTACATCAAGAAGAACGACATCGTCGAGTACCGTGAGCTCATCAAGGCTCTGGGCATCCGCGACAACATCCAGTAGGATTTGTACATGCTAAGAGCGTCCTGCGCAGCGGGGCGCTCTTTTTGTGTAAGGGCGTGAACAATCACGCTCTGAAGCGTGGCGGGGGCAGGGGGCCCGCGTCACATGAGAAGCCCGCAGGCAAGGGGCCTGTGGGGTAAAGGAGAACAATGACACTCGTATCCAAGACCTTTGAGCTGTACGGCAAGACCTACACCTTTGAGTCCGGCGAGCTTGCCAAGCAGGCCACCGGCGCCTGTCTGGTCAAGCAGGGCGACACCACGATGCTCGACACCGTGGTCGTCTCCAAGGAGCGTAAGAACTACGACTTCTTCCCGCTGACCGTCGACTTCAACGAGAAGATGTACGCCGCCGGCCGCATCCCGGGTGGCTACCTCAAGCGTGAGGGCCGTCCCAGCGAGAAGGCCACGCTCACGGCCCGTATGATCGACCGCCCGATTCGTCCGAGCTTCCCGGACGGCTTCCGCAACGAGGTGCACATCGTCGCCACCTCGCTCGTCGCCGACCAGGTCAACCCCTTTGACGTCATCAACGTCATGGGTGCTTCCCTGGCAATGACGCTCGGCGGCGTGCCCTTCGAGGGCCCGCTTGCCTGCGTGCGCATCGGCCGTAACGTGGAGACCGGCGAGTTTATCGTCAACCCCACCTATGAGGAGCGCGAGAACTCCGATCTGGATCTGGAGCTGGGTGGCTCCGCCGACTTCATCTCGATGGTCGAGGCCGGCGCCGAGGAGATCTCCGAGGACGACATGCTCGCCGCCATGAAGTTTGGCCAGGAGGCCCTTGCTGCCTTCTGCCAGGCTCAGGACGAGTTTGTCGCCGAGTGGGAGCAGGTCAACGGCGCCATCGTCAAGAAGGAGTACCCGCTCGACCAGCCCGTCGAGGAGGTCCAGGAGCGCATCTTCGCCCACTACGACGAGATGGCAGCCGCCCTTCGCGACGCCGACAAGCTCTCCCGTATCGGCAAGGTCGAGGCTCTGAAGGAGTCCATCCGTGCCGAGTTCACCGAGGAGGAGCAGGCCGCTTGGGAGCGCGAGATTCCCGTGGCGCTCAAGAAGCTCGAGAAGAAGGCTATGCGCACCATGGTCGTTGAGACCGGCGAGCGCGTTGACGGTCGTGCCGCCGACGAGATTCGTCCCATCATGGTGAAGGACAACTACCTGCCGCTCGTTCACGGCTCCGGTCTGTTCCAGCGTGGCCAGACCCAGGTGCTTTCCGTCCTGTCGCTCGGCATGCTCAACGAGGGCCAGCGTCTGGATACCATCGAGCCCACCGAGGGCAAGCGCTACATGCACCACTACAACTTCCCGCCGTTCTGCACCGGCGAGACCGGCCGCATGGGCAGCCCCAAGCGCCGCGAGATCGGCCATGGCAATCTGGCCGAGCGCGCTCTGCTTCCGGTGCTCCCCGACGAGAACGAGTTCCCCTACGCCATCCGCGTCGTCTCCGAGGTCATGGAGTCCAACGGCTCCTCTTCGATGGCTTCGACCTGCGGTTCCACGCTCGCCCTTATGGACGGCGGCGTGCCCATTAAGCGCCCGGTCTCCGGTATCGCCATGGGCCTGATCCAGGAGGAGGGCAAGACCGTGGTCCTGTCCGACATCCAGGGTCTCGAGGACTTCCTGGGCGACATGGACTTTAAGGTCACCGGCACCACCGAGGGCATCACCGCCCTTCAGATGGACAACAAGGCCACCGGCCTTACCTTCGACATCCTGGCCCGCGCCCTGCAGCAGGCCAAGGAGGGTCGTGCGTACATCCTGCAGAAGATGCTCGATGTGATCCCCGAGCCGCGCCACACCACGCGCAGCACCGCCCCGCGCATCGTTTCCATCCAGGTTCCGACCGACAAGATCCGCGACGTCATCGGTTCCGGCGGCAAGGTCATCCGCGGCATCCAGGACGAGACCGGCGCTTCGGTCGACATCCAGGAGGACGGCACCGTCTTTGTCGGCGGCACCGGCGAGTCTGTTGACCAGGCCGTCGAGCGCATCAAGCTCATCATCAAGGTTCCCGAGCCGGGCGAGGAGTACACCGGTCGCGTGGTCTCCATCCAGCCCTTCGGCGCCTTCGTCAACCTGCTGCCCGGTAAGGACGGTCTGCTGCACATCTCCCGCGTCGCCAAGGGCCGCGTGGAGAAGGTCGAGGACGTCCTCAACGTGGGCGACGAGGTCAAGGTCGTCGTCATCGAGGTCGACGATCGTGGCAAGATCTCGCTCGATCGTCTTGACAAGCCCGAGGCCCCGGCTCGCGCCGAGGGTTCCTCCGAGGGCGACGGCGAGCACTTCCAGCGCCGTGAGCGTCCGCGTCGCGAGCGCTCCGAGCGCAGCGACCGTCCGCGCCGTCCCGGCGACAACGGAGGCCGCAAGCCCCGCCGTCACCACGACGCCGAGTAACAGCCGTACATAACCAGCACCGCAAGGGCGACTCCGGACAGGGGTCGCCCTTTTGCTTGCGCC
>UROC01000095.1 GCA_900549345.1 uncultured Collinsella sp. | reverse complement strand
ATTTGCTATCATCATGCGAGTTAACCTTAGGGTCGGTCGGCTTGGCTTTGTTCGCTACAAGTTCCGCACGCAAAGAAGAGCACTTAATGTGCTCTTCGTCTTGCGCAGGACTGTCCGCAGTAGCGAACAAAGCCAAGCCGACCGACCCCAGCTAAGATTAAAGGAGCTGATATGTGCGATTGCACAGATCATAAGGACGAGATCCCTGCCTACGACGCGCAGGCCATTGAGTCCAAGTGGATGAAGGCCTGGGAGGACTCCAACCTCTTTGCCGTGGACACTGACGACAGCAAGCCCAAGAAGTATGTGCTCGAGATGTTCCCGTATCCGTCGGGCGACCTGCACATGGGCCACGCGCGCAACTATACCATCGGCGATGCCATGGCCCGTCAGGCCCGCATGCGCGGCTACGACGTGCTGCATCCCATCGGCTTCGATGCCTTTGGCCTGCCCGCCGAGAACGCCGCCATCAAGCACAACACGCAGGCTGCCGCCTGGACGTATAAGAATATGGATCAGGCGCTTGCCACGATGAAGCGCATGGGCTTCTCCTACGACCTGGATCGCACCGTTAAGACCTGCAGCCCCGACTACTACCGCTGGGGTCAGTGGATCTTTGAGAAGATGTGGGAAAAGGGCCTGGTCCACCGCAAGAAGAATCCGGTCAACTGGTGCCCCACCTGCAAGACCGTTCTGGCTAACGAGCAGGTGACCGAGGGTAAATGCTGGCGTTGCGGCACCGAGCCCGAGAAGCGTGATCTCGAGCAGTGGTACTACAAGATTACCGAGTACTCCCAGGAGCTGCTCGACGACCTGGAGAAGCTCCCCGGCTGGCCCGAGCGCGTCAAGCAGATGCAGGCCAACTGGATCGGCCGCTCCGAGGGCGCCGAGGTCGACTTTACCCTGTGCGACGCCGATGGCGAGCCCATCGAGGGCGACGAGGGCAAGATCACCGTCTTCACCACGCGCGCCGACACGCTCTTTGGCGTTTCCTTCTTTGTCCTGGCTCCCGAGTACGCTCGTCTGCACGAACTCGTCGAGGGCACGGAGTACGAGGCGGCCGTCACCAAGATCGTCGAGGATTCCAAGCATATCTCTGCCGTCGAGCGTGCACAGGGTACCCTCGAGAAGCACGGCGCCTTTACGGGCCGCTACGTGGTAAACCCCGTCAACGGCGAGAAGATCCCCGTGTGGGTTGCCGACTATGTCGTTGCCGACTACGGCACCGGTGCCGTCATGGCCGTTCCCTGCGGCGACCAGCGCGACTTTGAGTTCGCCCGCAAGTACGACCTGCCGATCGTGCCGATCATCCTGGACGATGACGACCGCGCTGCCGTCGAGGCCAGCGGCGAGACCATCGATACCTTCCATGCCGAGACCGTCGACTGGGATTGCGCCCATGCTGCCGAGGGCACGCTCGTCCAGTCCGGCAAGTACACCGGCATGCGCGGTGGCAAGCACTCCGAGGGCGAGGCTGCGATCGTGGCCGACCTCGAGGCCATGGGCTGCGGCCGTCGCAAGGTCGAGTTCCGTCTGCGCGACTGGCTCATCAGCCGTCAGCGTTATTGGGGCAACCCCATCCCGGCCATCCACTGCGAGCACTGCGGCATCGTACCCGTGCCCGAGGACCAGCTGCCGGTGACGCTGCCCGAGAACCTGGACCTGGGTGCCGGCGAGACCCTCGCCGAGTGCAAGGAGTTCTACGAGACCACCTGCCCGGTCTGCGGTCGCCCGGCCAAGCGCGAGACCGATACCATGGACACCTTTACCTGCTCCAGTTGGTATTACCTGCGCTATACCGACCCGCACAACACCGAGCTGCCCTTCTCTCGCGAGGCTGCCGACCGTTGGATGCCCGTCGATAACTACATCGGCGGCATTGAGCACGCCATTTTGCACCTGCTCTACAGTCGCTTCTTTACCAAGGCGCTGCGCGACCTGGGCCTGCTGAGCGTTGACGAACCCTTTACCAACCTGCTGTGCCAGGGCATGGTCAAGGACGAGAACGGCGACACCATGTCCAAGTCCAAGGGCAATGTTGTGCCCCCGAGTTCGGTCATTGAGCCCTACGGTGCCGACACCATGCGTCTGGCGATCCTGTTTATCGCCCCACCCGAGAAGGACTTCGACTGGGATCCCAAGGCCGTCGAGGGCGCTAACCGCTTCATTAAGCGCGCCTGGCGTATCGTGTGGCAGCTCGTCCAGTCCGGCGACGCCAACGTGGCCTTTGACAAGTCCGCGCTCGACGAGACAGCGATGAAGCTCTACCGCGAGCGCCATCGCACCATCGCCAAGTGCACCGAGGACTTCGACCGCGGCCAGTTCAACACCGCGATCTCGGCCGTCATGGAACTCGTCAATGCCGCGAGCGCCTACCTCAACGCTACTGAGGGCGCTTCCCGTGACAAGGCCCTGTGCTACGGCGTGGCCAAGGATATCGTGAGCGTCCTTGCCCCCATCTGCCCGTTCTGGGCCGATGAGCTGTGGCATGAGGCGCTCGGCTGTGAGGGCAACGCCTACACCGCCGCCTGGCCCGAGTTTGACCTGGCCGAGTCCATCGAGGACACGGTACAGATCGTCGTACAGGTGCTCGGCAAGGTCCGTGGCCGCATCGATGTCGCCCGCGACGCCTCCAACGAGGAGATGCAGGCTGCCGCCGAGGAAGCCGTTGCCAAGTGGCTCGAGGGCAAGACCGTCGTCAAGGCCATCTGCGTGCCCGGTAAGCTGGTTAACCTGGTGGTCAAGTAAGCGCTGCGCGCATAGCTGACATCAAAAAGCGAGGGACGATTCCGTAGGGAGTCGCCCCTCGCTTTGGTTATGGATACTTGCGACAACACCCAATTATCCATTTCTTGTGGAGAACCTGTGCTCACGATGACCTGCGGGTTTGTGTTGTGGTTGCACGTTTGTGCAGGTATTGGTATAGTTTGCTTGCAAATGAAGTTGTAATTGAAAGAAGTGGGGTTTCGGCCCCGCTTCTTTTTTGTATGGATGGAGGTGCCGCAATGGTCAAGACCAAGACCGAGCAGGCGATCATCGACGCGCTCGAGGCCGTTGCTCCCCAGCACGATGTCGACATTGTCGACGTTGAGCTCGTGGGTGCCACCAAGGCCCCCTGCGTGCGTGTGCGTATCGAGGGTGCCGAGGGCCAGAGCCTGTCGCTCAATGACGTCACGGCCAACACCAAATGGGTCGGCGATGTGATTGAGGAGCTCGACCCCATCTCTTCGAGCTATACGCTCGAGGTGTCGAGCCCGGGTATGGCGCGCCCGCTGCGCCGCCCGCGTGACTTTGCCCGCTTTGTGGGCGAGAACTGCGAGCTCACCTCCACCGCCACCGAGGGCCGTCGCAAGTACGCCGGCAAGATTGCCGCCGCCACCGAGACGAACGTGACCCTCGAGCTCGAGGACGGCGAGTCCGTTACCCTCGATTACTCTGATGTTAAAAAGTGCAAGTTGAAGCCCACCTATGACTTCAAGCCCGCGAAGGAAGGAAAGTAAGATGGCAGCATCCGACATGATGTCCGCCCTGATGGAGCTTTGCCAGGAGAAGCACATCGACCAGCTCTACCTGATCGACCGCCTGGAGCAGTCGCTTGCCAAGAGCTATGCCGAGATCCTGCATCTTGAGTGGGGCGCCAAGGTGACCATCGACCGCACCACCGGCAAGATCTACGTCTACCGCCTGGAGCCGATCGACGATTCCATGGACGAGGAGGGCAACTTCACCGAGTTCGAGGAGATCGACGTCACCCCCAAGAACACGAGCCGCATCGCCGCCCAGCACGCTAAGGCCGAGATCAACGCCATCGTGCGCAACTCCGCCCGCGAGCAGATCTACGAGGAGTTCTCCGGCCGCATCGGTGACCTCATCAGCGGTACCGTGCTGCAGTCCACGCCCGACTTCACGATCGTCAAGATCCGCGAGGGCGTCGAGGCCGAGCTGCCGCACTTCGATCAGCGTCGCTACGAGAACGAGCGCAACGAGCGTCCGATGGGCGAGCGCTACCTGCACAACCAGCATATCAAGGCCGTGATCATCGACGTTCGCGACCCCAACTCCAACCTGCAGCCGGTTCGTGGCGAGCACAGCCGTCCGCCGATTGTCATCTCCCGTACCCACCCCGAGCTCATGCGTCGTCTGTTTGAGCAGGAGGTGCCCGAGATCTATGAGGGCACCGTCCAGATCAAGTCAATCGCCCGCGAGCCCGGCCAGCGTTCCAAGGTCGCCGTCCACTCGCTCGACGACCGCCTGGATCCCGTGGGTGCCTGCGTCGGCCCCAAGGGCAGCCGTGTTCGCGCTGTCGTGGGCGAGCTCCGTGGCGAGCGCGTCGACGTCATCCTGTGGGATGCCGATCCTGCCGTCTACGTCGCCAACGCCCTTTCGCCCGCTAAGGTCACCCGCGTCCTCATCGACGAGGAGAAGGCCTACGCCGGCGTCATCGTGCCCGACGACCAGCTGTCCCTCGCCATCGGCAAGGAGGGCCAGAACGCCCGCCTCGCCGCGCGCCTGACCGGCTGGCACATCGACATCAAGTCGGAGACGCTTGCCGCCGACATCCTCAAGAACGTTCCCGTTCACGAGGAGCCCGCCGCCGACCTGATCGGTGACGAGGAGGACGAGGACGTCCGCCGCTGCGAGTACGTGTCCGAGGACGGCGTCCAGTGCCGCAACCAGGCTCGTCCCGGCTCCCGTTTCTGCGGTGTCCACGACACCGACGCCTTCGATGATGCGGAGGACCTGATCTAGCGCGCGGTCGCGCCGGGCGGGTCCCGGCGCGTCTCCCTCGCTCGTTCAGTCTCTAGGCACCCAAGGTGCCAGAAAGGGTAGGTGAAGTCATATGGCAAAAGTCCGTGTGTCCACCCTGGCCAAAGAGTTCGGCATGACCTCCAAGGAACTGATGGGTCATCTCGCCGAAATGAAGATTCCCGCTAAGTCCGCGTCCTCCACTTTGGAGGACGCCTATGTCGCCATGGTCCGCAAGCAGCTCGCCTCGGTGATCGAGGCCCGCGCTCAGGAAGTCGAGGCCGCCAAGCAGGCCGAGGAGCAGGCAGCTGCCGCCGAGGAGGCCGCTCGCGCCGCCGAGGCCGAGCGCGAGCGCATCGCCGCCGAGAAGGCACGCGAGGAGGAACGCCGCCAGTTTGCCGCAGCCCAGGCTGCCGAGGAGGCTGCCCGCGCCGAGGCCGAGGCCAAGAAGAAGGCCGAGCAGGAGCGCCTTGCCCGCGAGAAGGAGGAGGCTGCCCGCGAGGCCCAGCGCCGCGCCGTTCCCGCTTCCGACTCCGGTTCGCGCTTCCGTTCGCTGCTCGACCAGATCGCCGCACAGGAGACCGTGCTCAAGGAGAAGAAGGACGCCGAGGACAAGGCCAAGGCCGAGCGCGCCGCCGAGCGCGGTAACCGTCGTGGCGGCAACAATGATCGCCGCGGTGGCCGCCGTAACGATCGTAACGCCTCCGACAACAACTCCGAGCGCAACGCCTCCGAGAGCCGTCCGCACAGCCATCGCACCAACGCCAGCAACAACGTCGCTGCTGGCATGGACTTCCCCAACCCTGATAAGCAGGGCAAGGGCAAGAAGCGCAAGGGCGGTCACAACAACGAAGAGGACCACTACAGCCGTATGGCTCGCGAGGCCGAGGAGTACAGCCGCGAGAAGGTGCTCGAGGAGGCTCGTGCCGCCGTCGAGGAGGCCTCTCGCGAGTCCACCGGTCGCCGCAAGAAGCGCAAGGAGAAGCGCGAGCGCGAGGCTGCCAAGG
>UROC01000094.1 GCA_900549345.1 uncultured Collinsella sp. | reverse complement strand
TCTAACAGAGCCAAAGAATTACAAGGTGGAGCTCAAAAAGGGCAAGGGCACCTGGCGCCAACAGCGCGCGATTGCGCTCAACAAGCACATGGGCGAGGGTATGCGTTTTCGCAACAAGATGGCCTACGACCTTATCCGCGGGATTCCCCAGATGATGGGCCTGCGTACGCAGTTTGTGCATCTGTGGGTGTGCGACCAGACCGAAAAGTCCAACGATACCTTTGAGGACTACGGCCTGTTTACGCAGGTGGAGCAGTTCAACAAGACGGCGCTTAAGGCACATGGCCTGGATAAGAGCGGGTACCTGTACAAGGTGAACAGCTTTGATTTCCATCGCTACGAGGACACCATTAAGCTTGCCGACGATCCCGACTACAACCAGGCAAACTTCGAGGGCATGCTCGAGATTAAGGGCGATTCGGACCACACCAAGCTCATCGAGATGCTCGATGCGCTCAACGACGAATCGCAAAAGATCGATAACGTGCTCGACACCTACTTTGATACCGAGAATCTGGTCTATTGGCTGGCGTTTCAGATCCTGACGGGCAACTGCGATACGCAGAACCGTAACTGCTATCTGTACAGCCCGCTTAACTCCAAGGTCTGGTATATCCTGGATTGGGATAACGACGGCATGCTGCGTAAGCTGGAGCTTTCTCTTACCGGGTTCTCGGACTATGCGAGCTGGGAGCGCGGCGTAAGCAACTACTGGGGCAACGTGCTATTCAATCGTGCGCTGCGCAGTAAGGCGTTTCGCAGTGAGCTCGACCGCGCCGTAAAGGACCTGCGCTCGTATATGACCGAGGCGCGCCTGGCCAAGATGATCAAACATTATCGCGAGGTTACCGAATCGCTGGTCTTTGCTTCGCCCGATACCGACAATCTGCCTGTCACCAAGGACCAATACGAGCAGATCGCCGCGGCGATTCCCTCCGAGATCGAGGAGAACTATAAGAGCTACTGCGAGAGCTATAAAAAGCCCATGCCGTTCTACATTGGCGTGCCGCAGATCGATAACGGTAAGCTGCGTATGAACTGGGATGCGTCCTACGACTTTAAAGCGCGTGACATTCGCTATACCGTGGAGCTGGCGCGCGACTATGCCATAAGCGACGTGCTTTTTAAGGCCGAGGACGTGCTACTTCCCGAGGTGACCTGTGATGCGCCCGATGCCGGCCAGTATTTTGTGCGCGTGCGCGCCACCAACTCCGACGGCTATACGCAGGATGCGTTTGACTATTATGTGACCGACGATGGCAAGCGCTACGGCATGAAGTGTTTTTACGTGCAAGACGGCGGTAAGGTCGTGGAGGACACGTATGAGGAGGGCTAGCGCGCTGCTTGAGCGCCTGGCGGCACCTCCCGCGCATGCCACGCAGGAGCGTTATCGCCACGAGCTCAAATATCTCATTAACGAGGGCGAGCACGCCGCGCTTGCCTGCCGCATGGCGCCGGTATTTAAACTGGACAAGCATGCGCGCTCGGGCGGTTACACCATTCGCAGCCTGTACTTTGACGACTACTGTAACTCGGCCTACGAGGAAAAAGACGCCGGTATTCTCATGCGCAAAAAATATCGCGTGCGCATCTATAACGGCAGCGACAAGGTGATTAAGCTCGAGCGTAAAAAGAAGTACGGCAGCTGGATCTACAAGGAGGACGCGCCGCTTACGCGCGACGAGTTTGAGCAGGTCCTCGCCGGCGACTATGACTTTTTGCTGCGCAGCCCGCATCAGCTCTGCCGTGAGTTCTATATCGAGTGCATCTGCAACATGATGCGCCCGCGCACCATCGTGGACTACGAGCGCGAGCCGTGGGTGATGGACGAGGGCACCGTGCGCGTTACGTTTGACATGAACGTGCGTGCCGCGGTGGGTAGCTTTGACATCTTTGACGCGACGTTGCCCGCGCTGCCGGTCCTGGAGCCCGGCAAGCTAGTGATGGAGGTTAAGTTTACCGAGTTTTGCCCGCAGCTGGTGCGCGATATGGTGCCGCCGGGCGCGGCCGAGCTTACGGCGGTCTCCAAGTACTGCCTGTGTTACGAAAAGACCGCCTACCTGCGCGGATTTAATTACTGGGAATCGGATTTTGAGAACCGAGGGGATATTTAGACCATGAGCACCAGGGACTTTTTTAAGAACTCCGTTTTGGAGGCGTTTGGGCAGGTCGACCCTGCCAAGATTGGTCTGTCGCTGCTCGTGGCACTCGCCATGGGCATCCTGATCTATTTCGTGTACAAGCGCTTCTTTACCGGAGTGGTGTATTCGCGCAGTTTTGCCGTGACGCTCGTGGGCATGTGCGTGCTCACCTGCATGGTGACGCTCGCGATCTCGACGAACGTGGTCATCTCGCTCGGTATGGTCGGTGCTTTGTCCATCGTCCGCTATCGTACGGCGGTCAAGGACCCGCTTGACCTGCTGTATCTGTTTTGGGCCATTACCACAGGCATTACGGCGGGTGCCGGCATGTATGCGCTCGTAGGGATCACGGCAGTTGTGATCGTGGTGATGATTGCCGGCTTTGCGAGTCATCAGGACAAGGCGCGCGTGTACATGATGGTCATCCACTACACGGGCCAGACCACGGGCGACGACATCGTCCGTGCATTTGGGCGCACCAAGTTCACCGTCAAGTCCAAGACTATGCGCGGCGAAAAGGTCGAGATGGCCGTCGAGGTGTTCTCGGACGGCGTGGATATGCCCTATGCCGACGCCATTCGCGCGCTCGACGGCGTGGAGGACCTAACGCTCATCCAATACAACGGTGAGTATCACGGTTAGTTGGGTTTCGGCGCTCGCTGACGTTTTTTCGACCTGGGTGAAATCAATTCATCTGGAGTGCCTTTATGGCTATCATGGTGAAAGCGATTTCAATGACAGGGGTACCATTGGTAAAGATGAAAGATGTCGCCGAGCTGGCGGGCGTTTCGAGCGCCGCGGTCTCGCGCTATCTTAACGGTGGCTATATTTCGGCAGATAAGGCCGAGCGCATTAAGCAGGCGATCGAGCAGACCGGCTACGTGCGCTCCAACCAGGCCCGCGCGCTGCGCACGGGGTCTACCAAGCTCATCGGCGTCATCGTGCCTAAGATCAACTCCGAATCGGTGAGCCGTATTACCGCCGGTATTGGCCAGGTACTCGGCCGCCGCGGCTACCAGATGTTGCTGGCAAATACCGACAATTTGGCGGAGCGCGAGCTCGAGTACCTGGACCTGTTTCAGAACCACCCGGTTGACGGCATCGTGCTCGTGGCAACCATGATTACCGATGAGCATCGCCACGCCATCGCATCCTGCCGCGTGCCGATGGTGCTGATTGGCCAAAACGTCGAGGGCGCGGCCTGCGTGTACCACGACGACTATGAGGCTGCTTTTGAGCTGGGCCGGGCGTTGGCTGGGCGTGTGACGGGCAAGATCGGCTACGTCGGCGTTACCGAGGACGACCAAGCCGCCGGCTACGATCGCCGTCACGGTCTGCAAGCCGGTCTGGCTGCTGCGGGCGTTGAGCTCGACCCCGCGATGATCCGCTATGGCTCGTTTACGTTGGATTCCGGCTATCGTGCCGCGCGTGAGTTGCTGCAGGCCGATTCGCATCTTGACTTTATTGCCTGTGCGACCGATACCATGGCCGCCGGTGCCCTGCGCGCGATCGATGAGGTGCGTGGCGCGGGAGAGGGCGCCCATCGCGTGAGCGGTTTTGGCGACAACGCCTTTTTGCGTGCGCTGACGGGCGGTATCCCTACCGTGCATTACGGCTATCTGACCAGTGGCGTTGAGGCCACGAGTATGTTGCTCGACGTGGTTGACGGCGTGGAGGGGGAGCGCGGCATGCGCGCGCTCAAACTGGATCATCAGCTCATGTGCGTGTAGCCGGCGGGCATTATTGCCCGTTCTTTCCGAGCCCTCAGCAAGGCCTTTAGTTTCCTCCAGATTCTGATCGGCTATCACAAGCTTGGCTTCTAGGCGTTTGGTCGTGGGCTGTCGGAGCGCTTGGCGGCGCTCTGGCGCTATACTGCAGCCGTTACCCATGATGCGGGGAACACCCGTGTCATGGGTTTTTGCTTTTGAAGGGACGGTGCCGTATGGACGTGCGGGGATTCGAAGAGGCATGGAGTGCGCGTGCCCGTGCGCGCGAGGCTCGGTTGCTGGCGGCACCGCATGTGCCGGCGGCATTGTCGTTGCTGGGTATCGTGCGTCCCGGTGACCGTCTGGTGGCTTTCGCGGATGACTTCGCCGCTGCGTTTTCGCGCGGTTTTGAGGTCCACGATGTAGTGCTGGTGGGGGAGCTGTCCGTTGCGGCGTTTGAGGCTGCGTCCGAGGGTTTTGCCGATTCGTTTGACGCTGAGGCCCCGCATCTGTGGTGGTTCGTGAACTCCATTGGCGGCTTTGGCCTGCGCGTGCCCGACCTTCGCGCGTTGGGGCAGGCGGCGCGTGCGTGTGGTGCGTTGCTGGTGGTTGATAACACCGTTTCGTCGGTCTTTGGGTGCGATCCGCTGCGTTTGGGTGCCGTGCTGTCGCTCGAGGCACTCGACCGTGTGTGCGCTGGTGAGGGGCCGCGAAACCTGGTGGCCGTTTCGGTTGCGCGCTCGCAGCTCAAGCGCCATCGTATGGATGCTGCGGGTGAATGTGCGCATGCGGTGCTTGCTAGCTGCGGTTTGTCCACGCTCGATTTGGGCAACGATGAGGCCGGCGTGCTGGAGCGAGGCCTCGTTTCGCTCGAAGCCCGCATGCAGGCCCACTTCGACCGTGCCCGCGCTCTTGCGGAGTACCTGGCTGCGAATGAAATGGTGCGCAACGTGCGCTATCCCGGTCTGGCGTCGCATCCCGATCACGCGGTGGCGACGGGTGTCCTGGAACACGGCTTTGGCCCTGCAGTGGAGTTCGACCTGATACATCGCACGGCAGCCGATCTATTCGAAACCCTGCCCGACGAGTTCCGCGCATCACCCGGCGGCGCAGCGACACGCCTCTCAGCTCCATGCGGCAAGCGGGCAGCCACCATCCGTCTCTTCGCCGGCACCGACAACCCCCTGCAAGTAGCCGCCACCCTAGACAACGCCTTCAAAAAGTAGCTAAAAAGCCCGCCCCAAAAAGCTACCCTGGTGCCGTGTCACGAAAACGGCCTATCTACCACGTTTAACCTCTAGGGGTCGACCATAGCCACATTTTTTGAAAATCGTCAAGCCTTCTACCAGTGGTTTTGTTTTCTTAATATCCGGTATGGTCGAGGGTATTCGGCTAAACGTAGTAGATGGGCCCATTTTGTGGCACGCAACTCAATTCGTAAGCGCGGCGGACTATTAAACAGCCCTAAACAGACTACTCTGCGTTGATGGTGGCGATGAGGCCGTCTTCTGGTGGTGCGACATGCTCTTGGTGGACTCCAGGACGGCCGCGGAGAAGCTCGCGACGATGCCCGCCGACGCCGACATGGGCCTGCTCTATAGGACCTACTCGGCCTCCTCGAAGCGTGAGGACGGCAGCTCGGAGTGGGACGACAGGCCCGTGTGGGGGCTCCACCACGGGGATCCGTACCCGTTCTGGCTTGATTGGCATCCGGGGGCAGGCGTTCCCTCGTGACACGCTTTTTGTCCTATAGCCCGTTTTCACGCTGTCGCCCTGCGGCGTTCGGTGAAAATAAGGTCGTTCGCCTACCGGGTCGTTGTTGGCCGAACGCTGCTTTTTCGTATGATGAGCTCTATCGGATAATCGCAACACTCCGGTTCGATCGAGTTTCCGCTTGCGAGCTCGATTGCCTTAAGCGCCACATCTCGTCCCAATGCCTCGTAATCGTATGCAATGCTGGTGAGAGATATTGATGGGAGGCTG
>UROC01000093.1 GCA_900549345.1 uncultured Collinsella sp. | reverse complement strand
CTGGTGATCTCCGCCTTGAGAGGGCGGCGTCCTAAACCGCTAGACGAACGGGCCACATGACATCTGCACTGCCGTGCTGCGAAGAAATATATTACGGGACAAAAAACATCAGCGCAAGAAGAAATTCCAAATTGCCGAAAAAATTGTCGGCAGGTTATGGAACGCGCAGGTCAACTGGTTAGCTAGTTCAAGTTGAGATGAGCCAGGAGGGCTTCGCGGTTGTTGGGGATGTTGTCCTCGATCACGGCGTCGAGGGCGGCGTTGAGAAGCTGTCCCAGCTCCGGCCCCGGCTTGACGCCGGCGCGGATCAGGTCGCCACCATTGATGGCAAGCATCTTGAGTGTATAGGGCTCCCCCGCCTGCAGCAGATCGTGGGCGAGCGTACGCATCTCCTCGATCGTCTCGACGTAATAGAAGCACGAGGGCGCCTTGCCGAGCGTGTCGGCACGCTTAAGGTCCATGAGCTCGTCCATCAGACGCGGCGTATCGACACCCTCGCCCGAAAGCGCGCGCATCATATTGAGCAGGCAGGAGCGCTCGGGGCGCAGCGGCTTGTCATGGTATTTGATCAGCAGGCACACATCGCGCACCAAATCGTGCGAGAGCGCCAGGCGATCCATGATGACACGCGCCTTCTTGGCGCCGAGCTCGGGATGACCGTAGAAGTGGCCGCTGCCGTCGTGATCGACCGTAAAGCACTCGGGTTTGGAAACGTCGTGCAAAAACGCCGCCCACATAAGGCTCGACGAGGGCGCGACGCCGTCGCACAGCGCCAGCTCCCCTGCCACCGTCAGCACGCGGGCGATATGCTCGTAGACGTTAAACGCATGATAGACGCTGCGTTGATCAAACCCGCGAGCGGACGCGAGCTCGGGCACGGCGGCGCAGATGAGCTCGGGGTAGCGCAGCATGGCGTCTCCCCCGTGGCCGGTCGAAAGGATGCCCTCAAGCTCAATACCCACGCGCTCGCGCGCCACGGCATCGAGCAGCGGCGCGCACTCGGCAAGGGCACACTTGGTCTCGGGCTCAATCACAAAGTCTAGGCGGCAGGCAAAGCGCACCGCGCGCAACATGCGCAGGGCATCCTCGTTAAAGCGGCGCTTGGGATCTCCGACGGCACGAATCAGCTTGCGGTCTAGGTCGCCCTGGCCATCGTAGCGGTCGACAAGGCCGCGCTCGGGATGCCACGCCATGGCATTGACGGTAAAGTCGCGGCGCGCCAGATCGTCCTCAAGCGAAGCGGCGCGCTCCACACTCTGGGGATGGCGGCCGTCGGTGTAAAAGCCGTCTAGGCGGTAGGTGGTGACCTCAATGCGCTCATCATCGCAAATAGCCGTGATGCCGCCAAATTTTATGCCCGACTCAACCACGGCAATATCAGCCGCTTCGAGCGCCTCTTTGGACTCCTGCCACAGGCCGCTGCAGCACATGTCAACATCGTGGCTGGGGCATCCCATCAGCGCATCACGTACCCAACCACCCACGTACCAAGCCTCAAGACCTGCTGCCTCAAGCGCACGCAGGACACGGATAGAGGCATCGGTCGGCTGCGTACCGTTGAGCGAAACATTGCACATGCCTATGGCCTCCTGCGACTATCAAATTGGCTATCGATTGCGTCTGCAAGAAGTCTAGCAAGAAACAGCCTCCACTGCACACGCAAGTCCGATAAACAAAAACGCATCCGTCCTGGTCTAAGACGGATGCGAAATAATTGAACTATTCAGGCAAGGTGCCGGAACTAGCAAACCTGACGGATTGCAATACCCTTCTGATACTCATCGACCTTGGCGAAGTCGCCCAGACCGGGGCACTCGACCACGTTAGCGCCGGTGGCCATCGAGAGACGCAGGGCGTCCTCGACGCGCTCCGGGGCGTCGTGCCACACGGACAGGAAGGCGGCCAGCGAAGAGTCACCGGCGCAAACGGTCGACAGCAGCTTGACCTCAAAGGTACGGTTGGCAAACCAGATGTGCTCGCCGTTGGAGAAGTACGCGCCGGCACCACCCAGGGTCAGCAGCACGTTCTTGGCGCCCTTGGCATGCAGTTCGGCCATCGCGCCCTTGACAGACTCGTCGTCGCCACCGCTCACCTTAATGCCAAAGATGTCGAGCAGCTCGTCGTCGTTAGGCTTAATGAGGAGCGGCTCCATAGCAATGAGGTCGGCCAACTGATGGCTCGAGATATCGAGCACGAACTCGGCGCCTTTCGCCTTCACGCGACGCAGGACCTCGGCCAGGAAGCCCTCAGAGGTGTTGGGGGGCAGCGAGCCGCTAATGACCAGGCAGGCCATGTCGTCGAGTGAATCGATGAGCTCAAACATCTCCTGCTCGTTGGCAGCGTTGATGGCGGCACCGGCATTGACCATGTTGTACTCGGTGTCGGGACCGGCGTTGAGGAACACGTTGACACGCGTGATGCCGTCAGTCCACACGGGCTTGACGGGCACGCCCAGAGCCTCGGCGCCCTTAACGATGAACTCGCCCGAGAAGCCGGCGAAGAAGCCCAGGATCGTGGTGTCGACGCCGTAGTGGTCGAGCGTAAACGAAACGTTGAGACCCTTGCCGTTGGGGGTGTAGACAGCGTTACGGGTGCGGGTAACGGTGTTGGCGGACAGGCCATCGCAGGAGATGTTGTAGTCAATAGCGGGATTTGCAGTAAGCGTGTAAATCATGAATGTTCCTTTCACGAAGCAACGTGTTAATGAAAGTATATTCCACGCTTCGGCAAAAGGCTACAACAACTCGGTAAACGGTGTGGATGCGATGAAGTACGGCAGGACACCTCTCCACCATGGCGAAACAAAAAAGGCGCCCCGGCCGAAACTGGAGCGCCGCTTGCGCACGAATATGTCGCGTTTCGATTACTGACGATCGAGCTTGCGGACGGCAACGCGCTTGCTGTACTCATCCACGTGACCGAAGTCGCCGATGCCGACGGACTCGGCAACGTTGGCGCCGGTGGCCATAGCGAGCTTCATGGCCTCCTCGACGTTGTCGCGGTTCTTGTACCACTTGTGCAGGAACGCAGCGAGGGTGCAGTCGCCGGCGCAGACGGAAGAGACCAGCTTGATGTTGAACTCACGCTTGGCATACCAGATGTCCTCGCCGTTGGAGAAGTAAGCGTCGCCGCGGCTACCACGGGTGAGCAGCACGTTCTGAACGCCAGCGTCGTGAGCCATCTTCATGGCAACGCGGACCTCGTCGTCAGTGTCGACCGGCACGCCGAAGATGGCCTTCATCTCGTGATGGTTCGGCTTGATGAGCAGCGGCTTCTTGTGAGCGAGCTCCTTGAGCTTGTCGGAAGAAAGGTCCAGGACGACGTCGGCGCCACGGGCCTGAGCGTGCTCCATGACCTGAGCCAGGAAGTCGGGCGTAGCTTTGGGAGGCACGGAACCGGAGACGATCAGGCACTCAAGATCGCCCGCGGTGTCCAGGATGTTGTAGAGCTCCTCCTGGTGCTGCGGCGTAATAGGAGCACCGGGGTTGAGGATGCCGTACTCGTGCTGGCCATCGTTGACGTAGGTGTTGATACGCGTGATGCCGTCGGTCCAGACCGGGCGGCACAGGCAACCCAGATTCATGACTTCCTCGACGATGAACTTGCCCGTGAAGCCGGCGAAGAAGCCGAGCGCGACGGTGTCGACACCCATCTTCTTAAAGGCGAAGGACACGTCAAGGCCCTTGCCGTTGGCCGTGTAGCTGGCCGAGCCGGTGCGGACGTTCTCGTCGGGCTCGAGCGGAGAGCTCGAAACCGTCATGTCGACAGCCGGGTTAGCGGTTAGCGTGTAGAACATTTACAGTACCCCCTGTATATGTGAGGGCCGCGTGGCCGGCCCATTCCAACCACGCGGTTACCTCTGATACCAAATTAGCGAGCAGCAGACTCGAGCAGCGCCTTGACCTCGGCGGCGGTGTTGCAGGCGAGCGCCTTCTCGGCGAGCTCGTCGCACTCGGCCTTGGTCCACTGGCTGATGGTCTTGCGGGCGCGCAGGATCGACGGAGCGCTCATCGAGAACTCCTCCAGGCCCCAGCTGATCAGCAGCGGCTCAAGTAGCGGATCGGCAGCGGCCTCGCCGCACATACCGACCATGATGCCGGCCTTAACGCCGCTCTCGATGATGTTCTTGAGCGAGCGGAGCACGGCGGGATAGTAAACCTGGTACAGGTTGGAGATGGTGTCGTTGCCACGGTCGGCGCACATGGTGTAGCCGATCAGGTCGTTGGTGCCGATGGAGAAGAAGTCGGCGACCTCGGCCAAGCGGTCAGCGAGCAGCGAGGCTGCAGGCGTCTCGACCATGATGCCAACCTCGATGTTCTCGTTGAACTTGCGACCCTCTTCGGTCAGCTCGGTCTTGCACTGCTCGACGAGCTCCTTGACAGCCAAGACTTCCTCGACGCAGGTGACGAGCGGGATCATGATCTTGACGTCACCGAAGGCGCTAGCGCGCAGCAGAGCGCGGAGCTGTACCTTGTACTGGTCGGGATTGGCCAGGCAGTAACGCACGGCGCGGAAGCCCATGAAGGGGTTATCTTCCTTGACCATGTGCAGATACGGAATCTCCTTGTCGCCGCCCACATCGAGCGTGCGGATGATGACCGGAGCACCCTTGAGCGCGCTGGCGACCTTACGGTAGGCGTTGAACTGCTCCTCCTCGGAAGGAAGCTCAGCAGAGTCCATGAACAGGAACTCGGAGCGGAACAGACCGATAGCCTCGGCGTCGTGATCGAGCGCGTTGGGCACGTCATCGGGGTTACCGATGTTGCAGGCGATGATCTTCTTGATGCCATCGGCAGTCACGGACGGCTTGCCGCGGAAGGCCTCGAGGGCTGCCTTCTCGGCAGCGAAAGCCTCGGCCTTGGCAGTGTAAGCGGCGAGCGTCTCCTCGTCGGGATCAGCCTCGACGATACCCTTGCCGCCGTCGACGACAACGGTCATACCGTTGCGCAGCGCGGTGCAGCTGTTGGAAACCGAAAGGACAGCCGGGATCTCGAGGGCGCGCGCAATAATCGCGGAGTGCGACGTGCGGCCACCGGTCTCGGTGACGATACCGGCAACGTGGGCCTTATCGATCGTGGCGGTCATGGACGGCGTGAGGTCGTGCACGACAACGACGGTGTTCTCGGGCAGGACGGAGAGGTCGACGACCTCCTTGCCCAGCAGCTCGGCCAGAATACCGGTGCGGATGTCGGCGATGTCGGCCGCGCGCAGACGGAACATCTCGTCATCCATGGACAGGAACATGTTCTCGAACATGGTCGAGGTGTCCATGAGCGCCTGCTCGGCGCAGGTACCGCCGTCAATGGCGGCATTGATGGCGTCGGTCATGCCCGGGTCCTGAGCCAGGACAATGTGTCCGCTCATGATCTCGGCCTCGGCCTCGCCCACCGTCTCCTTCATGTGGTCGGCCTGAGCCTGGGTCTTCTCGCAGAAGACCGAAAGAGCGGACTGATAGCGCTCCTTCTCTGCTGCCGAATCAGCAACCTCGTGCGGCTCAAACGTCAAGTCGGGATCGACGGCGACCATGACGGTGCCGATACCGATGCCCTCGGAAGCGTTGACTCCCTGATACATTCCCATTCCTCTCTCCGTGTCATGTGATAAAGCGTTTTGCCATATCCATGACAAAAGAGCGCAGCTACCTTACAACAGGTCACTGCGCCCCCAAATATGAACTTAGTTGTTCAACATGCGACCCGTTTGAGTTCTACTCGCCAAGACCGCTCTTGATGAGCTCGATGGCAGCAGCCAGAGCCTCGGCCTCGTCGGCGCCGTCGCACTTGACCTCGACCTCGGTGCCGCAGGGGATACCAGCAGCCATAAGTGCCATCGGGGACTTGCCGTTGACCTCCTTCTCGGGGGTGACAACCGTCACGTCACAGGCGTACTTGCCCATGGTGGAGGCGAACAGACCAGCCGGACGCATGTGCAGACCCTGAGGATTAACGAGGGTAGCCTTCTCAGAAACCATAATTGACTCCTTTTTGTGTTTAACCCCTGTCATGCATGTGGCAGGAGTCAGATTCACGACGTTGTTTATATTAACTCACATCAAACGGTTTT
>UROC01000092.1 GCA_900549345.1 uncultured Collinsella sp. | reverse complement strand
GAGACGGCAAAGGGTGGCATCGCGCAGGCTCCGGCCGCACTTTCGGCCTGTGCAAAATGCGGTGTGTGCGGATAGCGACAAAGAAAGACTCGAAGGTGGGACAAATGTCCCACCTCTTTTGAATGCCACCGTTTCCATACCACAAACAACTAGGTAATCGCTATAATGCAAGCCCAGTAAAAACACGATGAGCCGCAAGGCGAAATTCGAAGGATATGCATACGATGTCGCAAAACGATCGAACTCAACTGATTCCCGATCCGCAGCAGCCGAGCAGGCACACCGGCGGCGTTCAATCGCCGCGTCCTATCGCGCCGAGCCGCGGTCAGCAGCGAGGTGCGGCAAACGTTTCCCAACATCCGAACAAGCAGCATCAGCAGCGCCAGACAAATGGCAATGCGCCCAAGCAGCCCCCCACGCACGCTCGAGGCGATCGCGGCCCCGCACGCAAACCCGCCGAGAACAATAAGTCGGGCAAAAAGACGACGCTCTTTGTCGTTCTGGGTCTTATCGTCATTGTCTATATCGTAGGCGTCGTAGCGTTTTCGCAGGTAGCCTACCCCAACACCACTATCGCCGGCGTCGATGTCTCGTTCTCCAACGCTTCGTCTGCCGCCACCAAGGTCAACTCGGCTTGGAAGCACTATAAGCTCACCGTGACAGGCGATGACTTTAGCTGGACCTATCAGCCCGAGTCCGATGAGCCCATTGTCGACGGCGAAGCTGCCGCAAAAGAGATTATCAGCCGCAACGAAGCCATTGTATGGCCGGTTCGCCTTGTAGAATCCTTAAGCGGCAAGACCAAAACAACCGCTAGCTCCAACGAAGTCGATCTTGATCAAGACGTCGACCTGTCCATGCTCTCCGACACCTTTGACCAAAAGCAGTTTGAGAAGGATCTGGGCGCCGCCATCGACGAGTTTAACGAGGGGCGTTCGGGCGCGTTCGAGGCCAATAGCTCCTATGACGAGCAGGCCGGCAAGTTTACCGTCGAGAAGGCGCGCTCCAACGAAAAACTCAACCGCGAGCATGTCATTAAGTATGCCGAGCTCGAGCTTGCCTCGCTGGCCGAGACCTTAGATCTTTCCAAGCTCGGCAACGATGCCTATGAGCCGCTCAATGGAACGCTGACCGATGATCAGATTCAGTCTGCATGCGATGCCGCCAACAACTTCTTGGGCGTCAACGTGACCCTCAAGCTCAACGGCGAGGATGCCGGCAAGGTTGATGGCAGCTCCGTGTTGCAGTGGATCAGCTTTGCCGATCCGGCCAACCCCACGCTCGATACGTCGCAGATCAGTAGCTGGGCAGCCGAGCTCGCCAACGGCTTTAATACCGTGGGCTCCACTCGCTGGTGGACGCGCGCCGATGGCAAGCAGTGCGCCGTCGAAGGCGGCGACTTTGGTTGGTCCATCGACAGCAGCTCGCTCGCCAAGCAGGTCGAGGACGCCATCAACAACAAGCAGACCGGCGAAATCGAGATCAAGTACTCCCAGAAGGCCGACACATTTACCGCCAAGGGCGAGCCCGACTGGAAGGCCTATATCGACGTCGACCTGTCCGAGCAGCATGCGCGCTACTACGACGAGAGCGGCAACATCGTGTGGGAGGCCAACTTTATTTCTGGCAAACCGGGCGAAGACGCCACCCCCGAGGGCGTATGGCAGATCAACAGCAACGATGGCGCCAGCAAACTCATCGGTGCCAAGGACCCCGAGACCGGCAAGCCCAAATACGAGAGCCCGGTAAGCTACTGGATGCCGTTCGAGGGCAATATGGTCGGATTCCACGACGCCACCTGGCAAAACGATTCGAGTTTCGATAACGCCGAATCGTACAAGTGGTGCGGTAGCCACGGTTGTATCAACCTGCGTCTGGCCGATGCCAAGTCGCTCCACGAGCGCATCAAAGTCGGCCTCTGCGTGGTCGTGCACTCGTAACGCAGCTAACGTCTACAACAAGTAAACAGCACGGCGACAAAACTTACAGTACCGTCATCCGCAACTTCTATACGCCCGCCTATCGCGACGGGCGTATATACTTATCGGAGCCATATCGATAAAGGAGACGCTATGTCCAAGGTCCCCACGATCAATCCGGGTCCTGACGATTCCGATCGCATGCCCCAAGATGCCACCGAGACCCTGCCGATTATCAGCGCTGCAGACACCAAGCAGCCCCAAACGAGTCTCGACGATTCGACCGATATCTCCGATGAAGAAGCCTATGCAAAGCTCATGGCAAAGCGTGCCGAGCGTCGGCGCAAAAAGCTCATCCGACGCGGTATCGCCGTCGGTGTCGTTGTTGCCATCGCGCTCATTGCCATCATCGCAACGCTGGTCATCAACGCGCAACCCGCAGGCACCAACGGACCGGTGACCGACATGGTCACCGAAGGCACGTTTACCACCACAGTCGAAGCCAAGGGGCAGCTTAAGCCCATCTCGGCATCGGTCGTCTCCCCTTCTGTCGACGGTACGGTTGAAAAGATCAACGTGCAGGCTGGACAGAGCGTCAACGAGGGCGACGTACTCATGACCATTAAGAACGACGCGCTCGATAGCGCTGTTTCCGAGGCGCAGCGCGCGGTCGCGGCCGCCCAGGAAGACCTGAACAATGCAAAGGTGGCACTCGCGGCCGCACAGGCCGCACCGACAACGGACAGTGACGGATCGACCGGTCCATCGGACGCAAACGCCAACGCAAATGCCGTCTCGACCGCCCAGCGCAACCTCACCTCGGCCCAGGCAGCGCTGGAACAGGCAACTGCAAAGGCGGCCGAGCGCACCGTAAAGGCCCCCAGCTCGGGCAGCATCGTGGAGCTCAACGCCAAGGTGGGCGCTACGGTAACAGGCGGCATGATCATGGGTGAAAGCGACACGAGCGGCGGCAAGCAGTGCATGCAAATCGCCGACCTGTCCAAGATGAAGGTGACGGTTCAGGTGGGCGAAAAGGATATCGCCAAAATTGCCGTGGGCCAAAGCGCCAACGTGACCTATCCCGCGTTTCCCGATATCGTGAGCCAGGGCACCGTCACGGCTATCGCCTCGGTGGCAAACTCTGACTCCGGCTCCGGTAGCGGCGGCAGCGTGACCTTTAACGTCGACATCCTCATCGAAGCACCCGACAGTCGCCTTAAGCCGGGTATGACTGCCGAGGTCTCGGTAGTGACCGAGAAGCTCGACGACGTGGTTATGGTGCCGACCATGGCGCTGATGACCGAAGATGGCGAGCACTATTACGTCAATCTGGCCACCGATTCGGAAGGCAAGAAGACGCGCCGCGTGAAGGTGACCGTCGTGACGCAAAACGACAACGAGGCTGTAGTCGGTAAGACGCAGGTCAAGCGCGACGACCAGGGCAACGAGATCAACCCAGACGTCCCGGTTACCAAGTTACGCGACGGCGACACCATCGTGACGGATACCGGCACAGGCATGACGGCAGACGGCGGCGACAACATGCCTGCCGACGAGGGCAAGTAATGCGTCCCGTCATCGACATCCGCAACGTGCACCGCATCTTTGAGAGCGAGGCCGGTTGCGCCCACATCCTGCATAACGTAAGCCTGGCAGTAGATCCCGGTGAGTTCGTCGCCATCACCGGCCCCTCGGGCTCGGGCAAGTCGACACTCATGAACATCCTGGGCTGCCTGGACAAACCGACGGCGGGCGATTACTTCCTGCAAGGGCTCAACGTCGCCGAGCTCGACGATGATGAGCTCACCGAGGTGCGCGCGCTGAGCATCGGCTTTGTCTTTCAGAGTTTTAACTTGCTGCCGCGTCTGACGGTGATCGAAAACGTCATGCTGCCGCTATCCTACACCAATGTGCCGCGTAGCCAGCGCGAGATGCGCGCCGTGCACGCGCTACAAGCCGTCACACTGCCGGTCGACCATTGGGACCACCGCATATCGGAACTCTCGGGCGGACAGATGCAGCGCGTCGCCATCGCGCGCGCCCTCGTCAACGACCCGCCCATCATTTTGGCCGACGAGCCAACGGGAAATCTAGACTCGACAACCGGGGCACTCGTCATGGAAACCTTCCACAAGCTCCAGAAACGCGGCAAGACCATCGTACTCATCACGCATGACCCCGGCATCGCCGCCGAGGCCGATCGAGCCGTAACCATCCGTGACGGGCGAATCCATGACGGCGCATATGTCGCGCATACACCGAATACGTTACGCGGGGCCGTCAAAAACCTGCCCGCGATTTCTGCAACCACCAATCAGCCGAAAGGAGCGAAGGCATGAGCACCCGCGATCTTGTCCAAGAAGCCCTTCACTCGCTCGAGGCCAACAAGGGACGCAGCCTGCTCACCATCCTTGGCATCGTCATTGGCATCGCCTCGGTCATCGCCATGACTTCGCTCATCGGCGGCATCCAAAACAGCCTGGTCAACAGCCTGGGCCTCAATGCAGCCCGCATGATAGAGATCTATTCGTCCCAAGAACTCACTGATTCGGATGTGGAAAAGCTTCGCAAACTGGTGCCGCAGATTGAGCAGATCGGCATCGTCGATAGCGCCTATTCCGAGTACAAGGTCGGGGATAAAAGCTATACCGTCATGGCACATGGCGTCGATAGCGACATGCTCGATGCCGTGGGCGCCAGCAAGCTCGTTGCGGGACGTGTCTATTCACAGGCAGAGTCTCAATCAGGCTCGCGCGTGGCACTCATCAGCCGCGGCGGCGCCGATCAGCTTTACGGCAACGAACAGGACGCACTGGGGAAAACCATCAAGGTGTCCAACGGCGAGGTGCAGATTGTAGGCGTGATTGATGGCGGCAGCGACTCCATGGGCTCGCTCACGCTGTATATGCCACGCGAAACCATCTCCGGCCTGTTTGGCGACGAGAATCCTTCATTTCCCAGCGTGACGGCACTTGCCGCCGAGGGCACAGACATGGACGAGCTCTGCAAGACCATCGAGTCTAAGGTGCGCGCGATGAAGGGCATCTCGGAGGATGATGAGTACGACAGCGTATCGGCGACCTCCATGAAAAGCGCCATCGATGCACTCAACTCGTTTATGGGCGCCTTCTCGCTCATCATGGGCGCTGTCGCCAGTATCTCACTGCTTGTCGGCGGAATCGGCATTATGAATATGATGCTTACCAACGTGACTGAGCGCATCCGCGAGATCGGTATTCGCCGTGCCTTGGGCGCCAGTCGCCGCGATATCACCGCGCAGTTTTTGGCCGAGTCCTCGGCGCTGTGCGTCACCGGTGGCCTGCTGGGTGTCCTGATTGGCTATCTGCTGGCCTGGGGCCTCGCGATGTTTGCCGCAGGATCAGGGGTTCTCAACGAGCTCGGTGCCAGTGGGGAGATCACACCGAGCTTTTCAATCGCCACGGTGCTGCTGGCCTTCGGCGTCTCCGTCGGCATCGGCGTAATCTTTGGCTTCTACCCCGCTCGCCGCGCGGCAAAGCTCAACCCGGTGGAGTGCCTACGCTACCAGTAAGCCACCACCAGCTACCAGTAAGCCACCACCAACAAGTTGCGGTGAATTAGGGACTGAATATGCTATCTAGCAGCAAAAACAGACACTATTTCACCGCAACTTATTGAAGGGCTGTTTGCGCCAGTTCCGGGCGTCGTCCTCGAGCTATTGGCGGATGACGGGCTTGTACGGGTCGAGCTTGCTCGAGGCGATCCTCCTCGCGGGCGGGAGGGCGCGCTAGGCGCGGCGAGCGCCTAGCGCGCGAACTCCCGTAAGAGCGCGTCTTCCACTTCCCGAAGCGAAAGGGCCCCGCCTCCCTCGGCGGGACGGGTGACCACGATGCAGCGCGCTCCCACGTCGCGCGCGGCGGCGAGCTTCTCGGCCGTGCCGCCTACGGTTCCCGAGTCCTTGGTCACAAGCCACTGGGCGCCCACCTGCCGAAGCATCGCCTCGTTGAGCTCGCGGGTGAAGGGCCCCTGCATGCCGATGACGTGCGACGGCGAAAACCCCGCGTCGATGCACTTCGTTATAGCACCGGGCAGCGGGAGCACACGCACGAAGAAGCGCTCCGCGAAATCGGCGACGCGCGTGTAGGGAGCAAGCTCCTTGCTCCCCGTCGTGAGAAGCGCGCGACCCGGGTTCTCGGAGAGAAAGCGCGCCGCGCAGGCGATCGACGCGACCGACACGACGCCTTTGGGCAGCGCCTCGGCCGGGCGCGCAAGGCGCAGGCATCGTGCACCCACGGCGAGCGAAGCGGCCCGGATGTTGCCGCTTGCGAGCGTAGCGAAGGGGTGCGTGGCGTCGACGACGATGCGCGCACCGGAAAGCTCGCGCTCCATGTCGGCCTCGTCGAGCCTGCCCGCATGCACCTCGATGCCCGGAAGCTCGCC
>UROC01000091.1 GCA_900549345.1 uncultured Collinsella sp. | reverse complement strand
GGAAAGGTATCTCCCCGCCCCGCGCCCCGGCGTTGGGTCGTCGCGTGCTCGCTACAGAAAAGCTGATATTAAAGTTTGTGTGCCGCCCCCTATGGGGCGGCACGTTTTGTGTGGGGGCGGACAGTTAGTTCAGATTCGTATTTTCCAATCGCTCGATGGCTGTCTTTTGGGTCCTTGGAGGTCTGTTGGGCGTCATTTGGATGCCTGTTACGCCTGACTTTGGGTCTTTGATGTCCGTTATGGGGGACCAAAATGCAGCAAACGGAGCGTGTCGGCCCTTCTGTGGGGGGTCTGATTTATACATATCTGAACTAACTGTCCAGGCTGCTTCGCTTGGGGCTGTCACGTTTTACTTGAGGTCCCGGTCTCCACAATTTTCGTCAAGCTTTTGGTTAGATTTTGGTCAGCTGGCGTAAGGGTGGAAGGCCAAAAGATTGCTGGCGAAAAAAGCTCAGAGAAAGTGCTGGTAGGGGAGTTGTTGAGCTTTTCGACAGCTTTTGAGCAAAAGAAACTTTGTGGCTATTGCCGGCGATTGCGTTGCCGCGGTCATGGCGGTGCGGGATGCTGGCCGTAAGCGTCGAATGCCCCGATTTTGGAGGCCAACATGGATCTGTTTCTTGAGACTCCGCAGCAACAAGCTGAGCGCATGCTGCGTCAGCAGCAACGACTCATGGAGATGCAAATGCAAGGGGTTGCCAACCAGGCGCCCGTGCAAAACGTCGTGCCCGCTGCTGTACCTGCGGCTGTGCCCGGGTGTGAATCGGCGCCAGAGGCCTATTCCGTACAGCAAGATTCATATGCGCAGGAGCTCGCGTTCGACAAACGCCGCGCGCGCCGCCGCCGTTTGGGCCAGCGCCTGCGCACATTGGCGATGATCGTGCTCATCCCGTTGGGGCTTGCGGCCATCTTTCTGGCGTCGTATGCCCTCACGTGCATCCTCAACGGCGCATCGCCCAACGAGGTGCTTCAACATCTAGCGGCCCTGGGCCAGCGCCTAGGTGACGTCATAACAACCATCCGCGCCGGCTGGGAGAGCTAGCGTTTTAACGCCCGCGGCTATAAGAGAAATTTGTCTGCAAGGCAGTGAGTGATCCGTGTGTATGGCGGGGTAAGATTGATCGCGGTTTTGATTGGTGCTCGATTGGGTTTGTTGGGCGGAGTTTATGTCTGCTATTGATATTGTGCTTGTTGTGATCGCCTTGGTGGCGGTGGGGGTTGCTGTGGCTTGCGCCATCCAGCTCAAGAGCCTGCGTGCCGAGTTGCGGGAGCGTGGCGACAGTAGCGCGGAAACGCTGGCAGCACTCGAGCAGGCCAACAACGCGCTCGATGCCCTGAACGTCGCGCTGGCTGAAACCCGCCGCACGGCCAATGCCATCGCGCAGCAGCAGACGACCGATGCGGCCGTGGAGCAGCAACGTTACCTGGCCATCGCACGCGAGTTCTCGCAAGCTGGTGACCGTATGGATGACCTGCGCCGCGAGACGACCCAACAGCTCGGCGCCAACCGCGAGGGCATCGAGCAGCGCCTGGACAAGGTGCGCGAGACGGTCGATGCCCAGCTGGGCGCCATCCGCAAGGACAACAACGTGCAGCTCGATCAGATGCGCGCGACGGTGGACGAGAAGCTCTCCCGCACGCTCAACGACCGTCTGTCGGCATCGTTTAAGCAGGTGAGCGACCAGCTCGAGGCCGTGTATAAGGGCCTGGGCGATATGCAATCTATCGCCACCGGCGTGGGCGACCTTAAACGTGTGCTGGGCAACGTGAAGGCGCGTGGTATTTTGGGCGAGGTGCAGCTGGGCGCGATCCTGGCGGACATCCTCACACCCGACCAGTATCTGGAAAACGTCGCCACCAAGCCCGGCGCCTCGGAGCGCGTTGAGTTTGCCGTCAAGCTGCCGGTAGACGAGGGAGACCCCGTGCTGCTGCCAATCGACTCCAAATTCCCGGGCGATGCGTATGAGCATCTGCTCGATGCCCAGGAGTCGGGCGACGCGGAGGCCGTCGCCGCCGCGCGCAAGACGCTCGACACCATGGTCAAGCGCGAGGCTAAAGACATTTGCGAAAAGTACCTGAGTGTGCCGGCAACGACCAACTTTGGCATCATGTTCGTGCCGTTTGAGGGACTGTACGCCGAGATCGTCAGCCGCCCCGGGCTTATCGAGACCCTGGGCCGCGACTATCACGTCAACGTAGCCGGTCCCAGCACCATGGCCGCCATCCTCAACAGCCTGCAGATGAGCTACCAGACGTTTAAGTTGCAAAAACGCACCGACGACGTGCTGCGTGTGCTTTCCGCCGTCAAGGCCGAGCTGCCGCGCTATCAGGCGGCGCTGCGCCGCGCTCAGCAGCAGATCGAGACCGCGGGAAAGACGGTCGAGGGCATCATCACCACGCGCACCAACGTTATGGAGCGCAAACTCAAGGATATCGACGCGCTGGAAGATGCCGAGGAGGCCGACGAGGTCTTGGGGCTCACGTCTGCGGGCCTGCTTGCAGGGCAAGAAGACGAGGACTAGCCGCACCTGACGGCGGGGCGCCGGCGCAAGCACGGCGCGGGCGCTTTTCGCATCGCGCTTGCCTGAAGTGCGCTTCAATGTGCAACAATGGCGTTTCGCCCTATCAGATGCGAAAGGAAGCCCATGTCTCAGAGAAGCACCAGTCCGCTCAGCCGCTCCACCGTGCGCCGCACGCTGCAGCGGTTTTGGGGTGTCACGCGCACACAGCCGCTGATTGTCTTTCTCTCGGTGTTCTCGTCGGCGGGTTACATCTTTTTGCTCACGTTTGCCAACACCTACGTTATGGCCCTCATCGTCGACCGCGTCCAAGCCGGCCCCGTGGCGGGCGACCAGGTGTTTGAGGTCTTTGGCCCTTACATTCTGGCGCTCGTACTCGTTAACCTGGTGGGTCAGATCCTCTCCAAGCTACAGGACTACACCGTCTACAAGCTCGAGATTGCGGGCAACTATCACCTGGCGCGCCTGTGCTTCGACACGCTCTCCAATCAATCCATGACATTCCACACCAGCCGCTTTGGCGGATCGCTCGTGAGCCAGACGAGCCGTTTTATGAGCGGCTACACGGGTCTGGTGGACGTGACGGTGTATTCGCTCATCCCCACCATCACCTCGGTCATCTGTACCGTGGCCGCACTCGCCCCGGTGGTGCCGACGTTTACCGTGATCCTGGTGTGCATCATGGTCGTCTACATCGCGTTTGTCTGGCTTATGTACAAGCGCATCATGCCGCTTTCGGCCGCGACGTCCGCCGCACAAAACAAGCTCTCGGGTGTGCTGTCCGACGCGGTCACGAACATCCTGGCTGTCAAGACCTGCGGGCGCGAGGACTTTGAGCGCGACCTGTTCGATGCCGCCGACCGTGCCGCGCGCGATGCCGAGACGGTCTCGATGCACGCCATGATGCAGCGCAACTTTACGACCTCGGGCCTTATCGTCATCACCATGGCCGTGGTGAGTGTGTTCGTGGCGGGCGGCAACGCGTGGTTTGGCATCTCGGCCGGCTCGCTCGTCATGATCTTTACCTACACCTATAACCTCACCATGCGCCTGAACTACGTGAGTTCCATGATGCAGCGCATCAACCGCGCGCTGGGCGATGCGGCCGAGATGACGCGCGTGCTGGACGAGCCACGTTTGGTGGCAGACGACCCGGACGCCCCTGAGCTCAAAGTAACCGAGGGCGCGATTGATTTTGAGCACCTGAGCTTTGCGTACCGTGACGCTGCGGCGGGTGAGAGCGTATTCAACGACTTGACGCTCCATGTGGCGGCGGGCCAGCGCGTGGGCCTGGTGGGCAAATCGGGCTCGGGCAAGACGACGCTTACCAAGCTGCTGCTGCGCCTGGACGATGTTCAGGGCGGCCGCGTACTCGTGGACGGTCAGGATGTCTCGCGCTGCACGCAGCAGAGCCTGCGCCGCCAGGTTGCCTACGTGCCGCAGGAGGCGCTGCTGTTCCACCGCTCCATTCGCGAGAATATCGCTTACGGCCGTCCCGACGCCACCGACGAGCAAATTCGTGAGGCGGCGCGCCTGGCCAATGCCCTGGAGTTTATCGACCGCCTGCCCCGTGGCTTTGACACCATGGTGGGCGAGCGCGGCGTCAAGCTCTCGGGCGGCCAGCGTCAGCGCGTGGCTATCGCCCGCGCCATCCTAACCGACGCGCCGATTCTGGTGCTCGATGAGGCGACCTCTGCCCTCGACAGCGAGTCCGAGGCTCTGGTGCAGGAGGCGCTCGAAAACCTGATGCGTGGACGTACCTCCATTGTGGTGGCGCACCGCCTGTCCACCGTGGCGGCGCTCGACCGCATCGTGGTGCTGGCCGATGGTGAGATCGTCGAGGACGGCACGCATGCGCAGCTTGTCGAGGCGGGCGGCGAGTATGCAAGCCTGTGGAGCCGCCAGACCGGCGCATTTTTGGAAGCGTAACGACCCTATACGTGGGACAATTGTGCTCATAAGTTTATTGTGCCGTTGAGCCGAGGAGTCGTTATGCCACGCGAGACCAATGCCGCCAAGCGCGAGCGCGCCATCGAGGTGTGTGAGCGCCTCAACCGTCGCTATGGCCCGGTCGAGTGCTTTTTGGACCACGAGAATCCCTTCCGCCTGCTGATCGCGGTGCTGCTTTCGGCGCAAACGACCGATATGCAGGTCAACAAGGTGACGCCGCGGCTGTTTGCCCAGTGGCCCACGCCCGAGGCCATGGCCGGGGCGAGCGTGGCTGACGTGGCGGACACCATCAAGTCACTCGGCTTCTACAAGAGCAAAGCCAAGCATGCCGTCGAGGCCGCGCAGATGATCGTCGCCGACTATGGCGGCGAGGTGCCGGCCGACATGAAGGAGCTCGTCAAGCTGCCGGGCGTGGGGCGCAAGACGGCGAACATCGTGCTCAACGTGGGGTTTGGCATTGTCGAGGGCATTGCGGTCGATACGCACGTCAACCGCATCGCGCATCGCCTAATGCTGAGTCCCAAGACGCATGCCAAGGAGCCGCTCAAGACCGAGCGGGATCTGCTCAAGATTCTGCCGCACGAGTATTGGGAGTCGGTCAACCATCAGTGGATCACCTTTGGTCGCGAGATCTGCGACGCCCGCAAACCCAAGTGTGACGAGTGCCCGCTGGCAGATTTGTGCCCCAGCGTGCGCGTAGCGGGGTAGAGCGGAACGCATCTTCGTCTGGCGTTTTTTGCGGGGCTAGGTTTGCCCTTGAGCCGGAGTCCTCTCCATGCGCTACCATGACAGACAATGTATTTGACGTACGACCTGCCGAGCTTGCCCCGGCGGGCTTTTGGCGTTGCAATGCCGGAGGAACAGCATGCTCATTCACCGTATAGCCGCGCAGCTCTACACTGCCGAGGCACTGCAGACCGTCGAGGCCGGGCTCGATGCCGGCGAGGACGTGACGCTGGCCGTGTCGCAGTCGGGTCGCACGCTTATGGCGGCAGCCCAGTTTGCGCGTCGCCCGCGCCCCACGGTCTACATTGTGAGTGGCGAGGATGCGGCCGATCGCGCCGCACGCAGTCTGGCCGCCTATGTGGGCCTGGCGCACGTGTGCCGCTTTCCCGAGCGCAAGGACTACCCTTGGCGCGAGCAGGCGCCCGACGACGCCGTGGTAGCCCAGCGCTGCGAGGCGCTCGGGCGCATCGTGCGCGGGGACAACTGCATCATGGTCGCCTCCGCTCGCGCACTGCTGCGTTGCGTGCCGCCGGTCGAGAGCCGCTATTGGGAGTCCACTACTTTTACGGTGGGCGAGGAGATTCCCTTCGACGAGGTGCCGCAGCGCCTGGTGGGCATGGGCTACGCCAATGCCGGTGCCGCCGACGCGCCCGGCCTGTTCCGCGTGCACGGCGACACCGTCGAGGTGTTTCCCGCGCAGGAGAAGGCACCCGTGCGCATTGAGTTCTTTGGCGACGAGATCGACCGCATCCGTCGCATGGTGAGTTCCACGGGCCAAACCATCGGCAACGAGGACAGCATTGAGATCTTCCCCTGCCGCGAGCTGGCGCTCACCGACGAGGCAGTCCACAACATGCATGTGGCGCTCTACCGCGCCAGCCAGGACGACAGCAAGCTGGCGGCGCTGCTCGAGATGGTGGACGCGCGCATCGTCACGCCCGAGCTCGACCGCTTTTTGCCGGTGATGTACGGCCAGACCGTGAGCCCGTTGGCGCACGTGAGCGGCAAGGCACTTGTGGTCCTGTCCGAGCCGCGCTCGCTGTTCGACGACTGCCTACGTGCCTACGAGGATATCGAAGCCCGTGCCGACGAGGCGGGGATTGACCGTCTGGACGGCCTGTACGTGCGTGCCCAGCAGCTCGACTTTGGTGCTCAGCAGCGTCTGAACTACGTGAGCCTGATTCGTGCCGGCGGCGCGGTTACGGCCGAGCTCAAGATTGAGCAGCCGGCCATTGCGGGCTCGGACAATCGATTTATGACGCGCATTCAGGAGGTTGTGGGCAAGCGCTACGCTTGCGTGTTTGCCATTCCCGACCGCGGTGCGCGCGAGTCGATGGAGCTCACCTTTGGCGATGCGGGCATTACCTTTGAGGAGTCGCTGACTGCCGCCCCCGAAAACGCCGGCGTTATCGGCGACCGTGTACGTGTGGCGGCGGCGGATTCTGCCGACCGCGCCGCCCGCCAGGGGGCCCATGCCTCGATTCGCGAGCGCCATGCCGACGCGCTCAACGCCCGCCCGCTCGAGGCGGG
>UROC01000090.1 GCA_900549345.1 uncultured Collinsella sp. | reverse complement strand
GGTTTTTGCACCGATCCTGCCGCAGAACTGCTTGGCGAGGGCGGCTACGACTACGTGGCCAGCTGCGGCCCCGCCGTCATGATGAAGAAAGTCGCCGCCGCTGCCGCTGAGGCCGGTGCGTACTGCGAGGTGTCGCTCGAGCGCATGATGAGCTGCGGCTTTGGCGCCTGCAACACCTGCAATGTCGAGACGGTCGACGGTATGAAGGGCGCCTGCATGTGCGGCCCCGTGTTCGATGCTTCCAAGGTGGTGGTCTTCTAGTGGGTACCGTGAACATGGCCGTCGATTTCGGCGGCGTCAAGATGCAGAACCCCATCAACACCGCAGCCGGTACCTTCGGCTACGGCTGGCAGTTCCAGAATTTCTTCGATGTTTCCCAGCTGGGCGCCATCACCACCAAGGGTTGCGCTGCCGAGCCCTGGCCCGGCAATCCCGCGCCCCGCATGGCCGAGATTCCCGGCGGTATGATCAACTCCGTGGGTCTTCAGAACCCCGGCGTGGCCGCCTTTGCCCGCGAGTCCGGTCCGTGGCTCGAACAGCTGTCCAAGGACGGCTGCCAGGTCATCTGTCAGGTTGCCGGTCACTCCGTTGACGAGTTTGTCCGCGCACTCGAGATGTATGTCGAGCTGTGCCCCTGGGCTGCCGGCTACGAGATCAACGTGAGCTGCCCTAATATCGCCGCCGGCGGTGCCGCCATGGGCTCCACGCCCGAGGGCGCCTCTTCCGTTATGGCTGCTTGCCGCAAGGTGACCGATAAGCCGCTGTTCGTGAAGATGGCGCCGGTCAACGTCGCCGAGATCGCCAAGGCCCTCGAGGCTGCCGGCGCCGACGGCCTTTCGGTCATCAACTCCATCCAGGGCATGGCCATCGACGTCCATACCCGCAAGTCCCGCGTGGCCAAGCCCAAGGGCGGCCTTTCGGGCCCGCTGTGCCACCACATCGCCGTGCGCATGGTCTGGGAGGTTGCCCAGGCCGTCGATATCCCCATCAACGGTGTCGGCGGTGTCATGACTGGCGAGGATGCGGCTGAGTTTATCCTGGCCGGCGCCACCTGCGTGTCGGTCGGTATGGCCAACTTCGTCGATCCGTGCGCTTCGCTCAAGATTGCGCATGAGCTCGAGGCCTGGGCCGAGTCCCAGGGCGTAAAGGACATCAACGAGCTGGTGGGTGCTTTCGAATGCTAGAGAATGATGCCCGCGACCGTGTTATCGTCGCCCTCGACTGCGACCGTGAGCGCGCGCTCGAGCTCGCCCACGAGCTTTCGGGCCATGCCGCCTGGCTCAAGGTCGGCATGACGCTCTATTACGCTGAGGGTCCCCAGATCGTCAAGACCTTTAAGGACCTTGGCTTTAAGGTCTTCCTCGACCTTAAGTTCCATGACATTCCGCATCAGGTGCGCGGCGCTGCCCGCTCGGCCTCGCTTGCCGGTGCCGACCTGCTTTCGGTCCACGGCCTGGGCTCGGGTGCTATGCTCGCTGCCTGCCGCGAGGGTGCCGAGGAGGCACGTGAGGACCGCGCCAAGCTCGTCGCCATCACCGTGCTCACGAGCATGAATCAGGATGCCTTGAGCGAGATCGGCGTCGAGTCTCCCGTGGCCGAGGAGGCCGCCCGCTTGGCAAAGCTTGCTCAGGCCAATGGCATCGATGGCATCGTGTGCTCACCGATGGAGGCTCACGACATGCGTGAGCTGCTGGGTCCTGATGCCCTGATCGTGACTCCGGGTGTGCGTCCGGTGGGTGCCGCCCTTGGTGACCAGTCCCGCGTGGCGACGCCTTCCCAGGCTATCGAGCGTGGCGCAAGCCACATTGTGGTGGGCCGTCCCATCACCGGTGCCGACGATCCGGTTGCCGCCTTTGACGCCATCGTCGCCGAGCTGGTCGAAAACGTCGCGTAAAAGATTCCCCTAAGTCACCACTTTTGGGTCTCATTAGCACAAAATAGCCCCTGTGCCTGCGTAAACTTTCCCATCCTTTGTGTGGAATCGCAGGTCAGGGGCTTAACTTTGGGCGCAGTATATTGCACTTTTTGCGGGTATCGTCTAACCTATGGAGCCGCGATTAGGCTTTTTGTGCGTTCTACGTGCTAAAATGCCAATTATTGAATAAGATATAACCCAACTATTTGGAGGTACGAATGGCACTCCCTCAGCTTACCGACGAGCAGCGCAAGCAGGCTCTTGAGAAGGCTGCTGCCGCACGTCACGCCCGCGCTGAGCTTCGCGAGCAGATCAAGAAGGGCGAGAAGTCCCTCGAGTCCGTGCTCAACTCCGATGACCCCATCGCTTCCCGCATGAAGGTTTCCACCCTCATCGAGTCTCTCCCCGGTTATGGCAAGGCCAAGGCCGCCAAGATCATGGAGGAGCTCGGTATCTCCGCTACCCGTCGCGTCCAGGGCCTCGGTGTCCGTCAGCGCGAGCAGCTCCTCGAGCAGCTGACCAAATAAGTGAGCGCTCAGGATTCCAAGCTCTTTGTGATTTCTGGACCGTCAGGCGCAGGCAAGGGTACGCTCGTCACTCGTGTGCGCGAGCGCCGCTCGAACCTGGGTCTGACGGTTTCGGCTACCACGCGAGCACCACGCAAAGGTGAGGTCGACGGCGTCAACTACTTTTTTCTGACGCGCGAGGAGTTCGACCGCCGCGTGGCAAACGGTGAGTTTGTTGAGTGGGCCGAGGTCCACGGTAACTGCTACGGCACGTTGGTGAGCGAGGTCACATCCAAGCTCGCCTCGGGCTCGTCTCTGATTTTGGAGATCGATGTCCAGGGCGCCCTGCAGGTGAAGGAGCGTTTCCCCGAGGCCGTGCTGATCTTTATCAAGCCGCCTTCGCTTGAGGTGCTCCGCGAGCGTCTAGTCGGTCGCGGTACCGAGACGCCCGAGACGATTGAGCTGCGTATGGCAAACGCCGCCGATGAGCTTGCCCTTGCCGACCGCTACGACGACGTCGTGGTGAATGACGATCTCGACCGCGCGACCGATGAGCTCGTTCGCGTTCTCGATATGCATGAAAGGATCTGAGGTCCGTGTCCGTTGTAAAGCCTTGCATTGACGATCTTCTGGAGAAGACCGATCACAACCGCTTCCTGCTCGCTTCGCTTGCCTCCAAGCGCGCCTGCGACATCAATAGCATGCTGCGTGGCCAGCACAACCGCGTGCTTGCCGTCCAGGATGTCGATGACATCACCATCGGGCTTTCCGGTGCCGATACCATCTCGATGGCTATGGACGAGATTGTCGACGGCGACATCTCTTACGACGAGGCCCGTTACGAGAAGGCGCTCGGCCACAAGGTTGCTGAAGCCTAAATGGCGGCTCGCGTCTGCCTAGTCCACTATCACGAGGTTGGGCTGAAGGGCAAGAACCGCGCACATTTTGAGCATATCCTCATGGATAACATCAAGGCGGCCTTGGCCGCCTTTTCCGTGAACGCCGTGTCTCGAATTTCCGGTTATATCCTCGTGACCTTTAACGAGCATCAGGCCGACGAGGCGGCGCGTGTCATCCGCACCGTCCCCGGCGTTGCCCGTGTGTCTTTGGCGTATCACACCAACCGCGACCCGCAGGAGTACTGCGCCGCCGCTGTGAAGGCGCTGCGCGAGTTTGGTTCCTTCGATTCGTTTAAGGTGCACGCCAAGCGCTCCAATACCGACTATGAGCTTACCTCGATTGATATCAATCGTCAGGTGGGCGAGGTGCTGTGTGAGGCGTTTCCCGATAAAAAGGTCCAGATGCACGACCCCGACGCGATGGTGCACGTTCTGGTGGTTCAGGGTAGTGTCTACGTGTATGCGCGCTCCGAGCGCGGCGTTGGCGGCCTTCCGGTGGGTTCTGCCGGCAAGGTCGTGACGCTTCTGTCGTCGGGTATCGATTCTCCGGTGGCGACCTGGATGCTCGCGCGTCGCGGCGCGGTGTGCGTGCCGGTGCATTTCTCCGGTCGTCCGCAGACGCCCGACACGAGTGAATACCTGGTGCAGGACATCATCCGTGCGCTTGAGCCGGGTGTCCAGATCGGCCGCCTGTACGTGGTGCCGTTTGGCGACTGCCAGCGTGAGATTTCGGTCACCTGTCCCAGCAACCTGCGCGTGATCATGTATCGCCGCATTATGTATTCGGTTGCTGAGCGCATTGCACACATCGAGGGTGCCAGGGCCATCGTTACGGGCGAATCGCTTGGGCAGGTTGCCTCCCAAACGCTTGAGAACATCATGGCCGTCAACGAAGCCGTGAAGATTCCCGTGTTCCGTCCTCTCATCGGTTCGGACAAACAGGAGATCATCGCACGCGCCGAGGAGATCGGTACGTTCGATATCTCGACTGAGGCCGCTCCCGACTGCTGTACGCTGTTTATGCCGCGCCGTCCCGAGACGCACGCTAAACTCGATGCCGTGCATGAGGCCTGGGAACTGTTTGATCACGAGGAGATGATTGAGCGTCTGCTCAAGCAGACCGAGTACATCGACTTCGAGAGCAACACGTACAAGGCCCCTAAGACCTTAAAACGCAAACATTCTGAGCTTGCTCCGCGTGAGATTTACCAAGATTACGAGTAATTGCCTGCATAGACCGACGATGCGCCTGTATCGTCGGTCTTTTGCTATCTGGGCAAATGATGCCAAGATGTTCATTCGCTGACGTGTGTCTGAATAAATGGACATTTTTTCGCAAGGTTTTGGTCAGCTTTTGGTTTGACCGCGAAAACTGGTGTGGACGTGCGGAAGCTGCGGCGTTCGTTTCCTGACACGATGATGTTGGGAGGTTTTGCTATGGCGCAGCGCGAACAACACGAACGAGTCAAAAAGATGGACCGCTGGGCGGGCAAACTGCTCGGTCATAAGGCAGTGGTGATGGCGATACTGGTCGTCATTGCGATGGCGAGTGGACTGGCAATGGCGAACTTTGGCGGCGGTGCCGGCGGTGTGTCGTTTGAGCGCACTGATGGTTCGGGCACGTTAGTGGAGCCGGGATCCGGCGATGCTTCGAGTGGAAAGACATCTGAAGGCTCTTCGCCTAAGGCGTCTGCCGCGGCAGAGGTCTATGTCGATGTTGATGGCGCCGTGGCGTCACCCGGTGTATATCGCCTCAAAGACGGGGCGCGGGTGGCTCAGGCGATTGATGCCGCCGGCGGGCTGGCGCCCGAAGCAGACGTTACGGGGCTTAATCGTGCATCCAAGGTCACTGATGGACAAAAAATTCACGTTCCAACGGTAGGGGAGCAGCAGGTGCCCATTGCGGAAGCCGGTGTTGATGGTGGGACTTCCGCATCATCAGGCGTCGGTGGCGCAACAGGCCTAGTAAACATTAATACGGCAAGCTCGGCAGAGCTGCAGACGCTCTCGGGAATCGGTCCCTCAATGGCACAGTCGATTATCGATGAGCGGACAAAGAACGGTGCTTTTGCTTCGGTTGACGATCTGATGCGCGTGTCGGGAATCGGCGAGAAGAAGCTTGCCAAAATCAAAGATTGCATCTGCGTATGAGTGCGACCGAGCGAGAGCACGTGATGCCTCCGCGGCCCATGATTCCGTGGACGATGACCCTGTGTGCCGGCATGTGCGTGAGCTGCGCCTTGGTGCTCAGCATAGCCGCTGATGCGTTGCTGAGGGAGCGGGCGACGGCGGTCGGGCCGCTATGGGCCATTCCCGTTGCGGCAGCGGTTTTCGTTGTGCTGGCTCACTCTTGTGCGAGGCTTGCCCCTTTGAAGCGGTGGCTGTATGCCGCGTCCGTCGGTCTCGTGGCGGGAGCGGTCGTCTCGGCGTGGTGGGCTGTGGGTGCGCTAAGCGCCTCGAGGGCGCTCGACGGTCGAGCGGCAAGCGGCCTCGAGTTTGTCGTGCAGGGTGATCCATCCATAAACGACGACGTGTATTCCTATACCTGCGAGGCACGCGCGGACGGTAAGAACTTGGCAACGGTTCGCCTATCGTGTGATCGTGAGCTCAAGGTCGGGGCGCACGTGCGTGTTATCGGTCGCGTTTCACGTTTTGAGAACGATGCATATGGACGATCGCGTGTGCTCCGAGGCGAGGTGCGCAAGGTTAAAGCCGTTCGGATTGTGTCAGTCGATGAAGGCTCTCCGGTGCCGCTGCTTCGGCTGAGAAATGGGCTGCTTGCGTCCATCGCGCCTGCGACAGACCCGGCGCGTGCGCTCATAGCCGGTGTCGTCTGCGGTCGTTCGGCCGAGCTGCGCGCCCAGCCGGCGGGCGACTGGTTTTCGGTGACGGGAACGGCGCATCTTATCGCAGTCTCGGGCAGCCATTTGGCTATCGTGGGCTTTGTAATCGAGGGTGTATTGCAAAAGACTCGGTGCTCACGTGGTCTTCAGCGGGCGATATTGGCGATAACGCTTGTGGGCTACGCTGCCTTTACGGGCGCGTCTCCCTCGGCCGTGCGCGCGTGCTGCATGGTGTTCGTGACGCTTGTCGTAAACGGCGCGGGGCGTCGTCGGCACGGCCTTTCGGCACTCTTCGTAACCATGTCCATCTTTGTGCTACTGCGGCCGACGGTGCTGTTCGAGATGGGCTTTCAGCTTTCATGCGCCAGCGTCTTAGCCATTCTGTGCTTTTGTCCCTATGCGACCTACGCTTTGGGTGAGCTGGGTGTGCCATCGGGCATTGTCATCATGCTTTCCGTCACGCTGTGCTCGCAGTTGGCGACGCTTCCCATTACCATTCCTGCCTTCGGTACGTTCTCGCTCATTGCTCCGCTGGCAAATGCGGTCATCGGTCCGGTGGTGAGCGTACTGCTTGCTGTGTCGATCGTGCTGGTTCCCTTTTCGCTCGTGGCACCGTTGCGGACTTGGGTGCTCGTTGTGCCCATGATTGCCGCCCGTTGCGCGCTGTTCTTCGAGCAGCTGTTTGCCGCCGTGCCGGGTGCATACGTGAGCGTGCCGCCCGATAGCATGTGGATTTACCTATTGCCGTGTTTTCTGGCGGTTCTGCTGGTCTGGTGGCCGCGTC
>UROC01000089.1 GCA_900549345.1 uncultured Collinsella sp. | reverse complement strand
CCGCGATCATGGCAGCGTTATCGGTGCACGCCGAAAGCGGCGGTACCGTCACGCGGATCCCCTGACGCCCAAGCTTCTTGATCATCATCTCGCGCAGATGCGGATTAGCCGAGACGCCGCCGCCGATGCAGTATTCCTTGCATCCGGTGGCATGCAGGGCGTTTTTGGCCTTCTTGTACTGAACGTCAAAGACGGCTGCCTCAAACGAAGCCGCCAGATCGGGCAGGTGAATCGTGCGCCCGGCCTTGGTCTCCTGCTCGATGTAGAGCGTCACGGCCGTTTTAAGACCCGAAAGCGAGAAACGATAGTCTCCCCTGCTGTTAAGCGCGCGAGGAAAATCGATCGCCTTGGGGTTGCCCGTCTCGGCCAGCTTGGAGATGATGGGGCCACCGGGATAGCCCAGACCCAACGCCTTGGCTACCTTGTCGAAGGCCTCGCCCACAGCATCGTCGAGTGTCTCACCAAGTACCTCGTAGTCGCCCCATGCCTTCACGTGCACGAGCATGGTGTGCCCGCCCGAGACAAGCGTAAAGATAAACGGGGGCTTGAGGTCGGGCTGCGCCAACAGGTTGGCAAACAGGTGGCCCTCCAGATGATTGACGCACACGAGCGGCTTGCCGGCAGCATACGCAAAGCCCTTGGCAAAGGCGACGCCCACCACCAGGGCGCCAACCAGGCCCGGACCCTGTGTCACGCCCACGGCGGCAAGCTCACTTGGTGTAATGGCTCCGCCCGTAAGGCCCAGCGACGCTGCGGCGTCCTCGAGTGCCGCATCCACGACACTCACAATCACCTCGACGTGCTTGCGCGAGGCGATCTCGGGCACCACGCCGCCAAAGCGTGCATGAAAATCAATCTGCGTCGACACCTGGTTGGCCAGCATATTGCCATCCGCATCGATAATCGCCACCGCCGTCTCGTCGCAGGAGCTCTCGATAGCGAGTACGAGGCGGCGACGCTCAATCTCGACACGTTCCTCGGCAGAGCGCCAAGGCGCAGGCAGCGGCCATACGCGCTGCTCTGCCGCCGTCGGCTCGGGCGAAGCATTGTCGACCGGAAGCACCAGGGGCAGCGGAGCCGTCATGACGATGGCGTCCTTGCCGGCACCATAGTAGCCGCGGCGACGGCCAGCCTCGGTAAAGCCCAGAGCGTTATAAAGCGCGATCGCTCCCTCGTTACCGTCCTCGACCTCGAGCGAAGCCGTGGTGCAGCCGAGCATCTGGGCATCATAGCTCACGTGCGACAGCAGCTTGCGGGCAATGCCCTCACGGCGATGTGCCGGGTCGACGGCGACATCCAGAATCTGCACATCACCGTCCACGACCATACCGCCGGCAAGGCCCAGCAGCTTGCCGTCGTCGTGTGCCACCCACCAACTACGCGGCGCAGCGACGTCCTCGCCCAGTTCGGACAGGAACATGCCCGGCGTCCATGCCTCGTGTCCGGCACCTTCAAAGCAGGCAGCCTCCAGCGCGCTCGCGCCCTCGGCATCCGCCGCGCCCATGGGACGGAACTGCAGATGACGACCGGCGAGCTCATCGGCAACACCCGTAATTTCGCTCTGCGCACTCTCGGCAAGACCAAGACGCTTGCGCTCGTTTTCCTCGGCATCCGAAAGGCGCGTGTAAATCGGCAGGACGCGGGCCGGATCGCCGTCACCCGCAGCGTGCGCGAGCAGCAAGCCCTCGCCCGAAGGCCACCACAGGTCGCGCTCCACGCAGCGGGCGGCCTCGTCCTCACCCAGCAGCTTGCCATAGCGCACGAGACCGTCACCGGTCAGCTGAACCTGGTCCCAGTCCGCTGCTTGGCGCCACTCATCGAGCGCCACGGCGGCCTTGACCACGTGCTCGCGCTCAAATTGACGCTCGGGACCCTCATCGACCAGCATATACAGCGCCGGATATACCTCACCGCGCATAGCATCGGCCAAGATACCAAGCCTGCCGCGCACACCAGCCTTCCACGCCGTCCAAGCGCAAGCGTCGAGCGTCGACACGCCCAGCAGCGGAACATTGGCACCACGCGCGAGGCCCTTGGCAGTGGAGATGCCGATGCGCACACCCGTAAACGACCCCGGGCCGCGGCCGACCACGTAGCAACCAACATCGCTGCGATCCAGACCGGCTTGAGCCAGCACGCCATCAACGGTATTCACGAGCTCAACGTTGGCGTGACGGCGACACATGTGGTCGCCACTCACGAGCTTCGTCTCGCCCGTCTGCCCATCAATCCAGCTTGCCGCGCAGGCAAGCATGTCGGTCGAGGTATCGAGCGCCACCACCAGCGCGCTGTCGTTATGCAAGCTCATCTTGTACAGCCTTATCAATCAAATGGGAAAGCTCCATTGCGCGGTCACCGTGCGCCTCGAGCGTTATCGTTCGCACATCGCTGTCGCCCTCATCACGCTTGAGCGTCACCGAAAGATACTCATCCGTCAGCTCGTCCTGGAATTGTTCGCCCCATTCCAGCAGGCAAGCACCCTCATAGCCCAGCACATCGAAAATGCCCGTATCCTCGAGCTCGTAGGCATGCTCCAGGCGGTATAGATCAAAGTGAAACAGCGGAATACGACCTTGATCGTGAACGGCCATGAGCGCAAACGTAGGGCTCGTAACCATATGCCCATCGCCCAGCCCGCGCGAGACGCCCTTGGTAAAGTGAGTTTTGCCCACTCCCAGGCCACCGGTCAGGATGAGCACATCGCCGTCCTCAAGGCACGGTGCAATTAGCTCGCCAAAGTACTCCGTATCGGCAGCGCAAGTCGTTTTGTAAGTACCTACCCCCAGGCGCTCCAGGGACATATATGCTCCTTATTATTCCGAGGCGTCCTCTGGCGCGGGATGTCGCTCCAGATAGTCGCCCAGCATCTTAAAGTCTTCCTCCAGTAGCTCCTGCCACGCCGGATTGCGTAGCGCCGCTGCCGGATGGAACGTGGGCATTACCACAAAATGCCCCATCTGGTGGAACCTGCCGCGCAGCTTAGTAATGCCGATCTCGGTCTTAAGCACAAAGTGCGTCGCGGGATTGCCGAGCGTCACGATGATATCGGGCCAGATGCTTCGAATCTGCTCACGCAAAAACGGCGAGCAAGCCAGCACTTCCTCGGGACGCGGATTGCGGTTTCCCGGCGGGCGGCACTTAAGCACGTTGGCAATGTAGACGTCTTCGCGTTTGAGCCCCGCCAGCGACAAAATGCCGTTGAGGTCCTCGCCTGCCGCCCCCACAAAGGGCTCGCCCTGCAAATCCTCATTGCGGCCCGGCGCCTCGCCAATAAACATCACGCGAGCGTGGGGGTTTCCCACGCCAAACACGATGTTATGGCGCGACTGGTAAAGCTGGCAAAGGTGACAATCGCCCAGAACGGCCTCGATCTCCTCGAGTGCGACCTCACGCGGCGCCTGATGGCTATGGCCGGGGATGTGCATGACGCCCATAGCGACTCCTACACGTAGACCTTGTCGAGACGCATACCAAAGCCGCAAGCGACCTCGTAGTTAATCGTGCCGCGTAGGCGCGCCATCTCGTCCATGGTAATCTCGGCATCTCCATCGCGGCCGACAATGATCATCTCGTCACCATACTCGGCCTCGGGAATCTCATGTGCCGGGTTGGACTGAATGGCGACCATAAACTGGTCCATGCAGATATTGCCCACCTGACGCACACGCTCGCCGCGATACAGCACGTCCATACGATTGGAAAGCGTACGCGAAAGGCCATCGGCATAACCGATCGGAAGGGTGCAGATCTGAACGCGCGTGCGCGGTACGCGGTAGGTAAAGCCGTAGCCCACGCCCTCGCCCATCGCAGGATGCGCCACGCGCGTCACACGCGCGTGGACGCTCATGACGGGATCAAGCTGCATCACGCGACCACTCAGCTCACATGGCTGCAGACCATACAAACCGATGCCGGCACGAATCATGTCAAAGTGCATTGAAGAATCGAGCATCGAGGACGGCGTATTGGCACAATGCACGATACCGCATTCAAAACCTGCGTCCTTAATGGCCTGAACGGCCTCGGTAAAACGCTGGCACTGCAGCTTGTAGTCCCAACCCGAAGGTTCATCGGCCGTGGCAAAGTGCGTAAATACGCCGTCGCACTGGATGCCGCGATGGAAACTGATGCCGCGTACAAAGTCGAGCACCTGTGTGTAGTGAACACCGATACGATTCATGCCCGTCTCGATGGCAAGATGGTACTTGCCCACCTTGCCCGCCGCGACGGCGCATTCGCCATACGCAAGAGCAAAATCGGACGTATAGACCGAGGGCATGATATCGAATTCGAGCAATGCAGGAATAGCCTCGATAGGCGGCTCGCTTAGGATGAGGATGGGTTTCGTAATCCCGCCCTGTCGGAGCTCAACGCCCTCGTTAACCGTCGCCACGGCAAACATGTCGGCACCGGCCGAATACATGATCTTGGCGCACTCAACAGCTCCATGACCATAAGCATCGGCCTTGACCACGCAGCACAGGCGTTGACGTGGATTCAGCAAGTTCTTATAGGCCCTCGTGTTGCGACGGAGCGCCCCGCGGTCGATCTCGACCCAGGACCAGCGCGTCAAATCGGCTTTATTCATGATTAGTCATCCGACCCTTCGTCCATGATTCCCAGATCTTCGAGCGCATCCTTTGCCGCCAGCTCCATGGCAGGACCGATCAAGTCGATCAGATCGGTCGCAATAACACTCTTCTCACCATACTCCGTCGCCGCGGCAAAACCCGCATAGCTGTGAAGCGCAACGGCATACGAATACAGCAGCTCCCAGCGATCCATCTCATCACGCATGGTAGCCAGTGTGCCAGCCAAAATGCCCGCAAGAACATCGCCCGAACCGGCAGTCGCCAACGACGCCGGACCCGAGAGCGGCAAAAGCACGCGCTCAACGCCACAGATAGCCGTCGTCGGCCCCTTGGCAATAACCACGAGATTGTCGGAGCCAGCAGCCCAGACAACCTTCTGCGCGGCCGCGATTGCAGTCCCTAGATCGTTAACCTCGTCACCGGCAACCAAACGCGAAAGCTCGCGATAGTGCGGCGTCATGACGAGCGGTTGCTCACGGCGGTACATCTCAGGGTTGCTATCGATACCGTCGATAGCAATCTTAGCAAGGCAGTTGAGCGCATCGGCATCAAGGATCAGCGGTACATCAAGCTCCAATAAGCCCGAAACCACCTGCATGGCACCGGCAGACGTCGTCATGCCGGGACCGCACAGTACGCAGCTGTACTTCTTTGCAATCTCGCACACGGTCATACGCGCAGCGGCACCAAAAGAGCCGCGGGAATCGGACGGAATAGCAAAAACCGGAATCGAGGGAAGCGCCATACGAATAAGATTGGCACACGCATCGGGCGTCGCGACAGCCACATAGCCGGCACCCGCGCGGGCAGCAGACTTGGCGGCCATAATGGCAGCGCCAGGATACTGCGCCGAACCGGCAACAATAAGGACGGAACCGCGAGAATATTTATCGATATTCGTGGGCAGCGGAGCAAAGAAATCCACCAGGTCACCGGGCTCGACTATCTCGGCGGCATGGTCGACATCATCGATGACCTCATCAAGGCGGTCATAGAGGCTACCGCACACCAGATCACCGGCGTACTCTGGGCCATCAGCGCTGTAGAGACCAATCTTGGGCGTGATCATCGTAACCGTGCGCTCGGCACGGATGCAGTCGTCGTCGACAACACCGGTCTCGGCATTCAGACCCGAAGGAACATCGATGGACACCACATGGTCGGCACAGTCGTTAACTGTCGGAATCCAGATGGAGAACGGTGCACGCAAGTCACCGTGGAAACCGGTACCAAAAATAGCGTCAACAACAACGTCGGCCTTATCGATCAAAACCTCAAGCTCATCTCGTGAGGGACCGATGCACACATGTACGTCACGACCGGCGGTACGGCGGGCAACATGGCGAGCCAGAGCGGCAGGAATCTCATCCGGCTCAACCGGAGACACGATGTCCACGTCAACGCCTTTGTGACTCAAGATATCAGCCGCGACCCAGCCATCGCCACCGTTGTTGCCAAAACCGACCAGAACAAGGACGCGATCGGGATTGAGTTTTAGAATTTCACTAGCAGCAAACTCACCCGCCAGTTCCATAAGCTCGGCCTTCGAAGTTCCTTCGCGTTCGATAATATCCTCGAGGCGAACGACTTCCTCGGTACTCAAAACCGGTTTCATCTATGCTCCTAGCGTATCTTGCGAAGCATCGCCCTGATGCTCCGTCAAAGCTGAATTTTGCAGTTGCTCAAGCTCATCTAAAACCGAGCGAGCCTCTTTAAATGTTTGTGCAACGCGTTCCTTGGTGCTCACCTTTTCTTCCTTAGGCTTGGGTCGAGCATCCTCGGTGATCGCAATGGCATTGGCTACGGCCAAATCACCCGTCAAGGTAATGGAAAGCGCAACTTCAATGACACCCAACTCTTGAGCAATCTCGAGCGCTCGACCCGAAAGCACTGCTTTAGGCTTTCCGAGCTTATCACGCGTTACCGAGACGTCTTTGCGGCCGACGCCCTGGCTAAAGCCCGTACCAAGAGCCTTGAGAACCGCTTCACGAGAAGCAAAACGGCTCGCATAGTGCGCTGCAGGACGCGATGAAGCGTCGCAATATGCGCACTCTTCTTCGGTAAACACACGCCGAGCAAACGACGGCGTCTTTTCAAGGATTGATTTCATGCGGGAAATCTCGACGATATCAACGCCGATACCAGCTTCAGCCATGTTCACCTCCATATTGCACAGACTAAGTTATTGTAGCCCGTTAACGGAAGATGCGACAAACGAGGGTCATAAAACACAGCGAGTTTGTTAGATCAGGCTTTAAACGCAAAAAAGGGGGAGGCCGCGAGGCCTCCCCCTTCTAAGTCCAATGACGGCTCGGTGCCGTCCACCGGTCAGCGGCGCCCTGGCCTCCCACGGGCTGGCC
>UROC01000088.1 GCA_900549345.1 uncultured Collinsella sp. | reverse complement strand
GGCCGAGTCGTTGCAGAACCCGGGAGCCCCGGCAGGGCGGGTGCTTGCTCAAAATGAGTTCCGCACGCAAAGAAGGCCACTTAATGTGGCCTTCTTCTTGCGCAGGACTGTTCGAAATTTTGAGGAAGCACCCGCCCTGCCGGGGCTCCCGGGTTCCCGTTTACGAGAGCGCCTTTCTCAGCAACTCGTTGAAGAGCTTGGGGTTGCCCTTGCCGCGGCTCGCCTTCATGCACTGGCCCACCAAAAAGCCGATAACCTTCTGGTTGCCGTCACGATACTGCTGCGCCTGCTCGGCACAGTTTACCAGCACCTCGTCCACAATCGGCTGCAGTGCGCCGGCATCGCTCACCTGACGCATACCGCGCTCGTCGACGATCTTGTTGGGATCGTCGCCGGTCTGGGCCATGGCCTCAAAGACCTCGTGCGCCTGGTTGGAGCTGATGGCATCGGTCGCCAGCAGCTTGGCAAGAGCCGCCACCTGAGCCGGCGCGATGCCGGACTCAGCGAGCGACACGCCTGCGCCCTTAAGGTAGGCGATCATCTCGTTGACCAGCAGGTTTGCAACCGTCTGGGCCTCCTTGCCCGCCATACCGGCAGCGGCGGCCTCAAAGAAGTCGGCAAACTCGGGGTCGCCGGCGATTTGCTCGGCGTCGGCAGCCTTAATGCCAAAGTCGACCTCAAAACGGGCGCGCTTGGCATCGGGCAGCTCGGGGATCTCGCCGCGGCAGCGGTCGATGAACTCGTCGTCCAGGTCGAACGGCGCCAGGTCGGGATCGGGGAACAGACGATAGTCGTCTGCCGTTTCCTTCACACGCATGACAACGGTGCGCTTGCGGCTGGGCTCCCAGTGGCGGGTCTCCTGGTAGATAATGCCGCCCTCCTCGAGCACCTCGGCCTGGCGGCAAATCTCGTAGGCAAGGCCGTCATGCAGGCTCTTGAACGAGTTAAGGTTCTTGAGCTCGGTCTTGGTGCCCAGCTTGGTCTCGCCGCGGCGGCGCAGCGACACGTTGCCGTCGCAGCGCATGGAGCCCTCTTCCATCGAGCAGTCGGAGATGCCCAGCGCCAGGTAGATCTGGCGCAGCTTCTGCATGAACAGGCGCGCCTCCTCGGGCGTGCGCAGATCGGGCTCGGTAACGAGCTCAATCAGCGGCGTGCCGCAACGGTTGTAGTCGACGAGCGACTCGGCCGCGGCGGTAATACGGCCCTCGGCACCGCCCACGTGCACCATCTTGGCGGCGTCCTCCTCCATGTGGATGCGCAGGATGCGGATGGGCACCGTGTAGGAACCGTCCTCGCGACGCTCGGGCATCTGCAGGTTGGACGCGTCGTAGCTGGCCAGATGGCCGGCGCGCTGATTGCCCTCGCGCATCGTGGAGGACATGGACGTAGACAGGCCCTCGGCGTTGGCCGAGGCGCTCGCCAGGCTCTGAGCCTCGGCCTCGCCAAACGCGCAGTCGGGGCGCTCGGCGGCACCGCGACCGGTCACATCCAGATCGAGATGGCCGTACATGGCAAAGGCGACCGGACCCTGCGTGGTCTGAAAGTTCTTGGCCATATCGGGATAGAAGTAGTGCTTGCGGTAGAACATCGAGTGGCGCTGGATCTCGCAGTTGGTGGCGAGACCGGCCTTGACGATGCTCTCGATGGCGCGCTTGTTGGGCACCGGCAGGGCGCCGGGCAGGCCCAGGCACACCGGGCACACGTTGGCGTTGGGCTCGTCATCGTGGCTGAGCTTGCAGTTGCAGAACATCTTGGTATCGAGTGCGGTGAGCTCGGTATGGATCTCCAGGCCGATCACGGCCTCCCAATCCTGCAGGACCTCGGAAAGCTCCTTCATTACAGCTCGCCTCCCTTCCCGGCAAAATCGGGCGCGACGGAAAGCGCGGGCGCACCCGTGGCGGCATCGGCAAAGCCGCGCTCCAGGGCGCGGGCAAACGTGAGCAGTTGACGGTCCTTAAACGCCGGACCCACCAGCTGGGCAGAAACGGGCAGCTGAGTGTCCTCGCCCAGGCCCAGCGGCACCGAGATACCGCCGTTGCCGCAAATGTTGAGCGAGATGGTGTACAGGTCGGAGAGGTACATCTGCGTGGGGTCGCTGATCTCGCCAAACTTAAAGGCCGTGCGCGGCGAAGCGGGCATGAGGATGGTGTCCACCTTGGCATACGCGGCGTCGTAGTCCTGCGTGATGAGCGTGCGGGCCTTTTGCGCGGCGTAGTAATACTTGTCGTACACGCCCGAGCTCAGCAGGTAGGCGCCGAGCATCTGACGGCGCTTGGCCTCGGCGCCAAAGCCGTGGGCGCGCGACAGCGAGCTCTGGTCGGACAGGTTGGCGCAACCCTCCTCCTGATAACCGTAGCGAATGCCATCGAAGCGGGCCAGGTTGGAGAACGCCTCGGCCGGGCCGATGACGTAGTAGGCAGCGATGGCGGCGTCCAGGTGCGGCAGGTCGACCTCGACCAGCTCGGCGCCCTGGTTCTGCAGCTCCTGGGCGGCGCGCTGAACAGCAGCCTTGACCTCGGGCGTCAGGCCCTCGGCCTCCATAAACGCGGGAATGATGCCCACGCGCTTGCCCTCGATGCTGTCGTTGAGATGCTCGGTAAAGTCGACGGCGCAATCCTGGCTCGTGCAGTCGTACGGATCGTGGCCCGCGCCGGTAAGCGCGTTCATGGCCAGCGCGACATCCTCGACCGTGCGGCCGAAGGGGCCAACCTGGTCGAGCGACGAGCCAAAGGCAACCACGCCGTAACGGCTCACGGCACCATACGTGGGCTTAAAGCCCACCACGCCGCACAGCGACGCGGGCTGGCGAATGGAGCCACCGGTGTCCGAGCCCAGCGAGAGCGCGACCTCGCCAGCGGCAACGGCGGCAGCGGAGCCGCCCGAGGAGCCGCCGGGCACGCGCTCGGTATCCCAGGGGTTGTTGGTACGGTGGAACGCCGAGGACTCGGTGGAGCTGCCAAAGGCAAACTCGTCCATGTTGGCCTTGCCCATGGGCAGGCAGCCGGCATCGAGCATGCGCTGGACACAGGTGGCGGTGTAGACGCTCTGGTAGTTCTCGAGCATGCGGGAAGCGCAGGTGGTGCGCGTACCCACGAGGTTCATGTTGTCCTTGATGGCCAGCGGCACGCCCGCGAGCGGGGGCAGCGGCTTGCCTGCGGCACGATCGGCATCCACGCGCGCAGCGGCCTCGAGCGCGAGCTCGGGCGCCACCTGCAGGAATGCCTGGACCCCGCCCTCGCGCGCCTCGATGGCGGCAAGGGAGGCCTGGGCCACCTCGGTAGCGGTAAAGTCGCCGGCGGCAACGCCCGCGGCGATCTGGGCGGCGGTAAGGGAATCGAAGCTTAGCGCCATTACTCGCTCTCCCCCTCTCCCAAAATGGACGGCACGCGGAAGTAGCGATCGCGCGCGCTGCCGGCGTTTTCGAGCGCGACGTCGAGCGGCAGGTCGCGCTCGGGCTCGCGCAGGTCGTCGCCCATCACGTTGGACAGGCTTCCGATGGGATGGAACGTGGGCTCCACGTCGGGCAAGTCATATTGCAAGACGGGCTCGAGCATCTGGACGGCGTCGTTCATGTAGGACGTCATCTGGACGAGCTCGTCATCGGTCAGTGCGATCTTTGCGTACTCGGCGATGCCGCGCACGTCTTTCTCGCTGAGTGCCATAGGCGCTCCCTTCCGCATAACAGATAAACCGCTCTAGTATACAAGGCAACGCCGGCTTGGAGCAGGCGCTTTACCCAAATGCAGCGAAAACGTAACGAGAGAGGCAAGCACGGTGTGGCGGCCCTGCAGCAAAAACCGCATCGCCACAATGCAAAACCGTCCCGCCTACAACGAAAACCATCACAACATTCGACGCTTTTCGCCAAAATCGCGATTTTCATCGAATGTTGTGATGGTTTGGAAGCCCCCGACCACCACAAAGGTACCTGTCCCCATTGTGGTGGTTCTGAACGATGTCTTATGCCGAGGCCTTGGCCTTGCGGCGCTTGCGAACCGCGTGGATCACGATGTCCAGCAGCAACAGCACAATGGCTACGACCACGATGAGCACGGCAAACTCGCGCTTGCCCCAGTGGCGGCCGGCCAGCGACTTTTGCTTGTCGACGTCCTTCTTGTTGTATTTGGTGCGCACGCAATGCACCAACAGGCGATGGTCGTTCACGCCGTAGGGCGTGCAGGTGACGAGCGTCACCTTGTCGGCGCCGGGCTCGATGGTCAGCGACTCCATCTCCTCGGGCAGCACCACCTCGGAGTCCACCATCTTGTAGGCGAGCGTCTTGTTCATGGTGTGCAGCAGCACCAGGTCGCCGGGCTCCAGCGAGTGGATGTCGTCGAACATGCTCAGGTTGCGCATGCCCGAGTGCGCGGTGAGTACGCAATGCGTCGAGGTGCCGCCCACCGGCAGGCTCGTGCCCTCCAGGTGGCCGACGCCCGCCATAAGGACTTCCTCGCTCGTGCCGTGGTAGATGGGCATGCTCACGTCGATTGAGGGGATCTCGACCCAGCTCATCATGGGGTCGCGGTCAAAGATGAGCTGCTGGGCGTAAGGCTCGATCTGGTCGGCGGGAAGCTCGGTGGCCTCGCCCGCCAGCTGCTCGTTAAAGGAGCGTGCCTGGAGCAGGATGCGCTCGCGTTCCTCTTCGGAGAGCGCGTCCACGGTGCTGGACACCGTGCTGATCTGGTTGAACACGCCCGAGGCCTCGAGCCGGTCCAAGATCCACGGCCAGGTCATAAGGCCCACGCCAATAAGGATGATGACGATGGTGATGAGCCGGTCGGCCCAGCGCGGCAGTCGCTTGCGGCGGCGCTTGGGCTTTGGTTGAGGCTTGGGCTGAGGGCTTGAGCCGCCGTTGGCCGCGGCGTTATTGCTCTTCATATGTTTGGCGCCCTGCACCATCGCCGGTCACTCCTCTACAACTCAAGTTGTCTAAACAAATAATAGCCGAATAGCGAGCTTCCGTGCCGGACAACGCAGCTAAGCAGCATTGCGAAGCGCGAACATGGGCCCGCATTTGAGTTTTCAAAATGTCCCGAATCGGCGGGGCGATTCGGGATACAATGTCAATAGGAAACGACGCATCCCGCGTAAGTGTTCGAAAGCGCGGGCGGCCTAGTTTTCTGGTTTTGTTAAATGCCCGGGCCTCTAACCCCGGGCATTCTTATTTGCGCTTGCGGCGCAAATGCCGTCCACCGTCCGCACCGCGCGTGCGCCTACGGACCTTAAACCGAACCTCATACGAGTCAAGAAACGCGATGACGAACGTGCCCACCGCCGCGAGGGCGGCGAGCGCGTTAAGGAATTTCAGCATTTGGGGACCTCCGATCGAGTCGTCGGCCGCCCGCGCACGGAATGCGTCGCAAAGCCATTTTACTGCGAGTGTATGCACCCACAGCTGGTAAACGCGATTTTGACAAACATTTGTTCGATGGTTACAAACACGATTCCTCGTCCAGCGGAGCCTGGCCGCATTGTCCGGGTTTGCCCGACGTGTTTGCGTTTTCAAAATGTCCCGAATCGGCGGGGAGATTCGGGATACAATAACTACAGGAAACGACGCACCCCGCGTAAGTACTTAGGAGCGCGGGCGACCAGTTTCCGACGTTGTTAAATGCCCGGGCCTCTAACCCCGGGCATTCTTATTTGCGCTTGTTGCGGCGCAAATGCCGTCCACCGTCCGCACCGCGTGTGCGCCTACGGACCTTAAACCGAACTTCATACGAGTCAAGAAACGCGATGACGAACGAGCCCGCATCGGACGATGGAGGCTGCCCGCGTTGTCCCAAAAAAAACGGGGCAGACTCCAGTGCGGAGTCTGCCCCGAAAAGAGAATGGCAAAGCAAGAACGTGGATGGACGAGAAAAGTGTCCGCAAGTCTCATGGCCATCACATCCCACCTGCCAAAGGGATGGGTGAGCGAGCGTTACTCCTGCTCGGACTCCTCAGCCTGCTTACGGCTGCGGATGAGGTGCGCCACGCCGATGCACAGCACCGCGCCACCAGCAATCCAAGTGAAGGTCACACCGTTAAGGCCGGTGAGCGGGAGGCCAACCTGCTTGGTATCGCCAACGGTGATGTTGAAGGTGCCGTCGGCGTTTAAGGATGTGCCACTTGCGGCCTCAAGCTTGTTGTCATCCTTCACACCATCTGGAGTGCCGATGATAATTTGATCCTGTTGTCCATTTGCTTGAAGCGTGTACTCGACATCTGTCAGTTTGGCGTCGGGATCGGTACCCAACTCAGGAGTAATCGTAAAGTCGAAAGAGTTCACGGTCGTGTAGCCACCCTGGGGAGCTTCAACCTCATTAACGGTATAGGTTCCGGTATCGAGACCCTTGACCGTAAAGGTGCCGTCACTGGTGGTCTCAAACTGATACGGATCTTTGCCGAGTTTTCCATCAGACTGAACGTACTTTCCCGCTGCATCCTTATTGTCCGCAGATCTAACCATGATTGTGAACTTGGCACCATTGAGCGTGCGCTCGGTACCCAAGTCGACCTTGTTGATCTTGAGGCCGTAGGTGTAGTCCCTGACAGTGTCGGGCACGGTCTGGCCATGGTCCGTGGTCATGGGGTTGTTGGAGTAGTAAAGCGTTACGGTGTTGGGATTGCCCTCTTTGTAGTTATCCAAGCCAACAACGGCATTCTCATTAATCTGCGCTGTATAAGAGACAACGATGCAAGAGTCTTTATTGATTGTCGCCCCGCTGATGTCCTTCAAATTTTTGCAGGTCCACGTCGTCTTGTTGCCGCTTTCAGCAACACACTTAAACGAGTTCGTAATGTTCAGCGTCGGACTCTCGTGCTTAAGATCTTTCTGCGCAGCATCCTTGCTTGCATACAAATACACCTGAGCACCATCCTGCAGCGTCAGACCATTGGAAATCTGGTCGGAGAACTGATAGTAATAGGCTCTGTTAGACCAGGATTGACATAAATCCGATGTCACCGCGACGGGCTA
>UROC01000087.1 GCA_900549345.1 uncultured Collinsella sp. | reverse complement strand
CCAGCAACGCTCCGGCGATGAGCAGGAACACCGTCTCGGGAACCAGCTTGTTGGGGATGAGTTTGGCGACGATCGGGCAGGCTGCCGCGACGAGCGCGATGATGGCGAGCGAAACGAATGCCATGTGATGCCTTTCTCTTGTTTGCGCTTCACTGTAGCACCCTCGCCGTCCTCAACGCGCCGCGAGCTGTCGTATCATAGTGAGGTTTACAAACATGCGGCTCAAGGCGACCGCAGGGCAGACCCCGCAAACCGACCGCTGCCGCATACCGTACCGTACGCCCAACCGATCAGGAAGGCAGGAACCAATGGTCTCTCGTATCTACGTGGAGAAGAAACCCGGGTTCGACGTCGAGGCTCAGCAGCTCAAGGGCGAGCTGACCGAAATTCTCGGCATCAAGGGCATCGAGGCCCTGAGGATTATCAACCGCTACGACGTCGAGGGCATCGACAAGGAGCTTTTCCGGTCCTGCGTGCCGACCGTCTTTAGCGAGCCCCAGGTCGATGTGACCTACGACGAGCTCCCCGCAAGCGATGGCGCCGTCTTTGCCGTCGAATTCCTGCCTGGCCAGTTTGACCAGCGCGCCGACTCCGCCAGCGAGTGCGTGCAGCTCATCAGCCAGGGCGAGCGCCCCGCCGTGCGCTCCGCCAAGGTCTATATGATCTCGGGCGCTCTGGACGAGGCCGCCATTGATGCCATCAAGCACTACGTGGTGAACCCCGTCGAGGCGCGCATCGCCTCGCTCGACCTGCCCGAGACGCTGTACATGGAGACCCCCGAGCCCCAGCCCGTCGAAGTGCTCGACGGCTTCCGCGAGCTCGGCGAGGCCGGCCTTGCCGCCTTTATCGCCGATCGCGGCCTTGCCATGGACGAGGCGGACATCGCCTTCTGCCAGCAGTACTTCCGCGATGAGGATCGCGACCCCACCATCACCGAGATCCGCGTGATCGACACCTACTGGTCCGATCACTGCCGCCACACCACCTTCGGCACCGTCCTGGACGACGTGACGATCGACGACGCCGTGGTGCAGCAGGCCTTCGACCGCTACATGGAGATGCGCCACGAGCTCGGTCGCGACGCCAAGCCCGTCTGCCTCATGGACATGGGCACCATCGGCGCCAAATACCTCAAGAAGACCGGCGTCATGACCGATGTCGACGAGTCCGAGGAGATCAACGCCTGCACCGTCAAGGTGAAGGTCGATGTCGATGGCGAGGATCAGGACTGGCTGTTCCTCTTTAAGAACGAGACCCACAACCACCCGACCGAGATCGAGCCCTTCGGCGGTGCCGCCACCTGTGTGGGCGGCGCCATCCGTGACCCGCTCTCGGGCCGCAGCTATGTGTACCAGGCCATGCGCGTCACCGGCGCCGGTGACCCCACCGTCCCGGTTTCCGAGACGCTCGAGGGCAAGCTGCCGCAGCGTAAGCTCGTGACCACTGCTGCCGCCGGCTACTCCAGCTACGGCAACCAGATCGGCCTTGCCACCGGTCAGGTCAACGAACTCTATCACCCCGGTTACGTGGCCAAGCGCATGGAGGTCGGTGCCGTCGTGGGCGCTACCCCGGCAAACCACGTGCGCCGCGAGTGCCCCGCCCCCACCGACAAGATCATCCTGCTGGGCGGCCGCACCGGCCGCGACGGCATCGGTGGCGCCACCGGCTCCTCCAAGACCCAGAACACCGAGTCCATCGAGACCTCGGGCGCCGAGGTCCAGAAGGGCAACGCCCCGGTCGAGCGCAAGCTGCAGCGTCTGTTCCGCCGCGGCGACGCCTGCCGTCTGATCAAGCGCTGCAACGACTTTGGCGCCGGCGGCGTCTCGGTCGCCGTGGGCGAGCTTGCCGACGGCCTGTATGTCGACCTTGATACCGTGACCAAGAAGTACGACGGCCTGGACGGCACCGAGCTCGCCATCTCTGAATCCCAGGAGCGCATGGCCTGCGCCGTCGCCGACGGTGACGTCGAGGAGTTCATGGGCTACGCCGCCGAGGAGAACCTGGAGGCGACCGTTATCGCCGAGGTTACCGCCGAGCCGCGCATGCGCATGGCCTGGAACGGCGTCGCCATCGTCGATCTGTCCCGCGAGTTCCTCAACTCCAACGGTGCGCCCAAGCACCAGGTCGCCCACGTCTGCGCCCGCAGTGTGTGGCAGCCCAGCTGGGCCGGTACCACGCTCGCCGAGCGCATGACCTCGCTCGTCACCGACCTCAACGTCGCTTCTAACAAGGGCCTTTCCGAGCGCTTCGACTCCACCATCGGCGCCGCGACCGTGCTCATGCCCTTTGGCGGCAAGACGCAGCTCACCCCAAGCTCGGCCATGGTCGCCAAGTTCCCCGTGGACGGCGAGACCACCACGGCGAGCGCCATGGCATGGGGCTTCAACCCCTATCTGATGGAAGCCGACCAGTTTGCGGGCGCCTACCTGTCCGTGGTCGAGTCCATCGCCAAGCTCGTTGCCGCCGGCTTTGAGCACAAGCGCACCTACCTCTCCTTCCAGGAGTACTTCGAGCGCCTGCGCACCGAGGCCGAGCGCTGGGGCAAGCCCATGGCTGCCGTCCTGGGTGCCCTCATGGCCCAAGTCGACCTGGGTGCCGGCGCCATCGGCGGCAAGGACTCCATGAGCGGTTCGTTTGAGGACGAGGCCGGCGAGCTCAACGTTCCGCCGACCCTGATCAGCTTCGCCGTCGCCGTGGGCAAGGCCGCCCGCGCCGTCTCGCCCGAGTTCAAGGGCCTCACGCACCGCGTCGTCCGCATCGCCCCCGCCACCTATGGCGAGGACTACCGCCCCGATGCTCAGCAGCTGCTCGCCACGTTTGACGCCGTCGAGGCGCTCACTGCTACCGGCAACGCCCTGGCCATCTCCACGTCCGGCTACGGCTGCGGCGCCGAGAGCCTCTTTAAGATGTGCGTCGGTAACCAGATCGGTATCGAGCTTGCCGAGGATGTAGACGTGGAGAGCCTCTTCACCCCGCTCTACGGCAGCTTTATCGTCGAGCTCGCCGAGGATGCCGAGCTGCCCGAGGTCGCCGACGGCGTTGTCGTCGAGCCCCTGGGCACCACCGTCGAGGGCTATGTCATCGACACCGGTTCCGAAGTCATCGAGCTCTCCGAGCTCCAGGAGGCCTGGGAGAGCGGCATCGAGGGCGTCTTCACCTACCGCAGCGCCGGCGAGACCCCCGAGGTCGAGACCATCGACTTCCGCGCCAAGGATATCCACGTGTACGGCGGCGCCAAGATCGCCCGCCCGCGCGTGATCATCCCCGTGTTCCCCGGCAACAACTGCGAGTACGACAGCGCCCGCGCCTTCCGTGCCGCCGGTGCCGAGGCCGACACCTTCGTGATCAACAACCTCACGCCCGAGGCCGTCGCCGAGAGCACCCACGAGCTTGCCCGCCGCATCCGTGCAAGCCAGATCGTTATGATCCCCGGCGGCTTCTCGGGCGGTGACGAGCCCGACGGCTCCGCCAAGTTCATCACGGCGTTCTTCCGCGCTCCCGAGGTCACCGAGGCAGTCCGCGACCTGCTCAAGGCCCGCGACGGCCTGATGCTGGGCATCTGCAACGGCTTCCAGGCTCTGGTCAAGCTCGGCCTGGTGCCCTACGGCGACATCGTCGACGCCACGCCGGATGCACCCACGCTGACCTTTAACACCATCGGTCGCCATCAGAGCCGCCTGGTGCGCACCCGCATCTCGTCCAACCTGTCCCCGTGGCTGTCGCAGTGCGGCCTGGACGACCCCTACACCGTCGCCATCAGCCACGGCGAGGGCCGCTTTGTCGCCAACGACGAGGTGCTTGCCCAGCTGATCGCCAACGGCCAGGTCGCCACGCAGTACGTGGGCGAGGACGGCAAGCCGAGCATGGACCTTTCCGTCAACCCCAACGGCTCCGCACTTGCCATCGAGGGCATCACGAGCCCCGACGGCCGCGTCCTGGGCAAGATGGGCCATGCCGAGCGCCGCGGCGACAACCTGTACCGCAACGTGCCCGAGCATGTCCCCGGCGATAAGTTCATGCCGATCTTTGAGAGCGGCGTGGCCTACTTCGCTTAATGCGTCCCATCGGGTACAATCCCCTCGGGTAACAACACCCGCTACCGGCACCTCCGGTGGCGGGTTCTTTTTTGCTTCGCGTACACAGGAAGGACATCATGGAACGCCGCAAGCCGTATCTCGCCACCCTGCCCGGACTCATCCTGGGCTGCCTCGTCTGCTGTGCGCTTTGGGGCTCGGCTTTCCCCTGCATCAAGATCGGTTACGGGCTCTTTGGCATCCCCGCGCACGACAGCGCCTCGCAGCTGCTCTTTGCGGGTCTGCGCTTCACGCTTGCCGGCGCCCTGGTTATCGTTGGAATGAGTGCAGCGCAGCGCCGACCACTCGTTCCACAGGCTCGCGATATCAAGCCCATCCTTGTCTTGTCGCTCTTCCAGACGATCGGGCAGTACTTCTTTTTCTATCTGGGCCTCTCGCGCGCCAGCGCCATGTCGAGCTCCATCATCGAGGCCAGCGCCAGCTTCCTCGCAATCCTCTTTGCCGCCCTGGCATTTCACACCGAGAAGCTCAATACGGCCAAGGTACTTGGCTGTGCGCTGGGCTTTGCCGGCGTCGCGCTCGTCAACATCTCGGGCACAGATGGCACCTTTGGCTTCAGGCTCGATGGCGAGGGCTTTATCCTAGCCTCCACTGTCGCGGGTGCTCTTTCGACCTGCCTCATTGGCATCTTCTCGCGCGAGCATGACGGTGTCTTGCTCGCCGGCTGGCAGTTTTTAGTCGGCGGCCTGGTCCTCACCGCCATCGGCTTTTTGATGGGTGGCGCGCTCTCCCCCACGGCGATTGTCCCCGCCATCGTGCTCATCATCTACATGGCGCTTATCTCCGCGGTCGCCTACTCGCTGTGGTCGCGCCTGCTTGCCGTCAACCCCGTCAGCCGCGTCTCGGTCTTTGGGTTTATGAACCCGGTCTTTGGCGTACTGCTGAGCGCACTGCTGCTTGGCGAGGGCGCCGGCACGAGCCCCGTTACTGTCATCGTTGCCCTGCTCTTGGTCTGCGGCGGCATCATCATCGTCAACAAACCCAAAAAGGCCTAACGAGCTGCCCTTATTTAGCAGAGGGGATTCACATACTTTAGTTTAATGTAGTACATCGGTGGGTTGAGGGGCGCCACGCACGCCAGCGTTCGCCCCTATTTCTAGCGTATCTGGACGCCGGATTTCTTTTTCTCGGCCTTGACGCGGTATAGCTGCGCATCGGCGCGCGAAGCAAGTCTTGCCAGGTATCGACGCCATCACCGACCCGTGCGTAGCCGATGGACATCTGCAACAGATACGGCACCTCGGCACGCGCGAGCTCGTCGTTGATTGCCGCGCACAGATCTATGATTTCCTGCTCCTCTGTCGCCTTTTGGAGCACTACGAACTCATCGCCGCCATAACGTGCGATAAAGCCACCAGACGCCGAGCAGACATCTTTGAGCACCGTGGAGATGACCTGAAGAGCATGATCGCCCTCAACATGTCCATGGCGATCGTTAATCTGCTTAAAGCCATCGGCGTCCATCATAAGCAGATACACATCTTTGGCCTGATCCATATTCGAGAAGAGCGACAGCATATAGGTCTCAAAGCGGTTGCGATTGTTGAGACCGGTCAACGGGTCGGTCGAGATCATCTGCTCCTGGCAAACAATGTAGAGCTGCAACATACTTAACATGATGCCGACACTAAGGCAAGGACCCGAATAAAAGACCTGAAAGACACCGGCTACCAGGGCCGGAATGGCGAAAAATGCCAAAGTTTGATAGATGGCCTTCTTTTGTAGGCTCTCGACCTTGCAAGATTGTATAAACGCATGCAGGGACGTATATATAACGTAGCAGTAGCTGACGATGGGCTGGATCATATAGACAAAACCACGACGATACGCGCCCTGCGCATCGATATAGAACAGGGCATGCGTCCAGTAGCTCGAAAACGCCAGTACGACTACCATCGCCGCAGGCAGCGTTACAAACGCCATCCTATAGCGCGCGGTCAAAAGGCGAGAACCCTGCACCGTCTCGGAATAGATAAACCAAATAAGGCACGCGGCGGCAAAGAGCGAAAACGAAACCGCGTTGGAAATCCAGTTGGCAGCAATGCCCAGCGTGCCGCCCACACCGTCCGAAAGCGTCCAGATAATATCGAATAACATGTACGCGGCAGAGGTGTAGCCGAGCGTACTAAACAATAACTGCTGGGTACTCGAGAACAAGGAGTGGCGACTTCGCGCGGCAAGCCCAATAAGAACAATCATGCATAGCAGGAATATCTCGATCTTGAGTGCCTTAACCACTAGACGCCATCCCTTCAATATCCAAGTGGTCAGAATCGTCCGATTCGTGTCTGGGCAATAAACACCCCTACTCCGCAGGGGTAAAGGGAATCATAGCAGAGCGCCCGGACGTCACTGCAAGACAGCTTTCGTTCGGGCGCTCAAACGGCGCGAATTGCACGCCGGAATCTATTATCGGTAACGGCCGTTACTCACCGTCGATATCGGTTGCGACAGCCTCCTCGATGGCCTCGACACCGGCGAGCGACAGATCCTCTTTGCCGTGGCAGAACTTCTTATCGACCCAGCCGGTCAGAATCGGGGCCATGATTGCCGTGATGATGACGGCGGTGGCGATCTGCGCATACGCGGTGGGCGCAAGCTCGGCATAGCGCGGCGCGACCTCAGCAAGAGCAACCGGCGTGGTCATAGCCGTGCCGGCGATGGTGGAGCAGGCAACGGCGGCCTTGCCGTTGCCGCCGCACAAGCGCTCGAAGGCAAAGGTAATGGGGCCGACGATAAAGAGCGTGATGAGGCCCAGCAGGATGCCCGAGATGCCGCCGGTGATGAAGCTCGAAAGGCTCATGGACGCACCAAGCTGAAAACCGATGACGGCAATCGCGGGATTGGCGCCGGGAACCAGCAGGTTCTTGATGAACGGGAAGAGGTTGCCCAGAACCATGCCGATAACGAGTGGCAAGATGGAGCCGACAATGGTGCCAATGGAACCAATTCCGATGATTACTGTCCGCATATCATGTGCATCCTTTTATACTAAAAATTTCCTATGCCAACGCATTGGGCAG
>UROC01000086.1 GCA_900549345.1 uncultured Collinsella sp. | reverse complement strand
CCATAGTCGTTTTCGAGAATCTCGTAGTTGTCGTAGCGTAGGTTGTTGCGCAATACCGTGGCGATGCAGGCGGGCTCACCGGCCGCAGCGCCCATCCACAGCAGGTCGTGGTTGCCCCACTGGATGTCGAGTGAATGGTAGGTGAGCAGACGGTCCATAATCTTGGCAGCGCCGCTGCCGCGGTCGAAGATGTCGCCCACCAGGTGCAGGTGGTCGACGGCCAGGCGCTTGATGAGCGAGGCGAGCGACTCGATAAAGTCGTCGGCGCTGGCGGTCTCCAGAATGGACTCCACGATGCGCTCGTGATAACGCACGCGATAGTTGTTCTCGTCCGGATGCGTGTGCAGCAGCTCGTCGATGATGTAGGCGTAATCGCGTGGGATGGCCTTACGCACCTTGGAGCGCGTATAGCGGCTCGAAAGCGAGCGGGCAACCATGATGAGCTGGTCAAGCATCGTCCTGTACCAGGTGGGCGAGTCTTCGCGCCGGCTGCGGACCAGGTCGATCTTCTCGCGCGGGTAGTAGATGAGCGTGCACAGCTCGCCCTTTTCGTCAAAGGAAAGCGTGTCGCCAAAAATCTCGTCGACATGCTCGCGCACGACACCCGAGCAGTTGTTGAGGATGTGCATAAAGGCTTCGTACTCGCCATGCACGTCGCTCATAAAATGCTCGGTGCCTTTGGGCAGGTTGAGGATGGCCGAGAGATTGATGATCTCGGTAAACGCGGATTGCTCGGTGGGAAATTGTTTCGACAGCAGACGCAGATACTTGAAGTCTTGCGGATTGCGATCGAATGCGACCATGAAACACCTTCCGATGGGGTTGGTAAAACTGATAAACAGCGTCAAACGTTTATCAGTATGCGCCGCTTTTGTTTCGATTGGGGGTGGGAGGTCGAATTGTTGGCCGAACGGTTTGGTAAATCGATTTAGTTGAGGTAGATATGGCGGTTGGGTGGAGACGACAGAAGGTGTTTTCTCAGATATTTATGCGTGGGGTCGGTGGAGACGATGGTGGTAAAGATGTTCGCTATTATTGGTTCGATTTGGTAAATAGTGGACATATGTACCGTATGTAGGCTCACTGTGCGATAATTTGCGCAGCAATGAGTAAGGAGCCTCATATGAGTGATTTTGTCCTGACCTGTGAATCCGCCGCCGATCGAACTCGGGAGTTCTTTGAATCGCGCAATATCCCTGTCGTGTGTTTTCATTACGAGATCGACGATGTTGTCTATACGGACGATCTGTATCAGTCGATTACGCCGGACGAGTTTTTTGCCCAGATATCCGCGGGCGCCATGCCCAAGACGTCTCAGGTGAGCGTGGGTGAGTACGAGGAGTTTTGGGAGCCGCTTGTTGCCGAGGGTAAAGACGTGCTGCACCTGACGTTGTCGTCGGGTATTTCGGGTACGTATGGCTCGGCTTGCGTTGCGGCGCAGATGCTCGCCGATCGCTATCCCCAGGGCGGCAAGGTTCGCGTCATCGATTCGCTGGCGGCGTCTTCGGGCTTTGGCCTGCTGGCGGAATGTGCCGCCGACGTTCGCGATAGCGGCGCTTCGCTCGACGAGACTGCCGCTTGGATTGAGGAGCATAAACTCAACCTGCACCACTGGTTCTTTTCGACCGATCTGTCGAGCTACCTGCGCGGCGGTCGCATTTCGGCTGCGAGCGCGATCATCGGCACGGCGCTTAAGATTTGCCCGCTTATGACGGTCGATTGCGAAGGTGGGCTGTCGCCACGTGAGAAGATTCGCACTAAGAAGCGCGCGATTTCCGAGATGGCTAAGACCATGATGGCACACGTGCAGGACGGTGCGGATTATTCGGGTAAGTGCATCATGTCGCACTCGGCGTGCCGCGAGGATGCCGAGGCGGTTGCGGCGCTGATTGAGGAACGGGTTCCGCAGCTTAAAGGCAAGATTGAGATCAATAACATCGGTACTCTGATTGGCTCGCATACCGGACCTGGTACGGTGGCGCTCTTCTTTATGGGCGACAAGCGCGTGGATTAGTTTGCCCCATCACATCGTTGCATGATTGCTCAAACGAAAACGGCCCGCCTCACGTTTGCGGGGCGGGCCAAGATGTTTTGCTAGCGTTTCTTTCCGCGGAAGAAGAAGCCGTGCAGTGACGGCTTGAGGCCGCGGTTGGCGCGACGCTCCTCGACGCGCTCGTGGATCGAGGCGACGCGCTCGATAACCTCGTCGGGAATCGGCACGTCGGGATTCATGTTCTCGACCTGGCTGACCTCGGCGGCGGCGACCTGGTCGATAATGGGTACATCGTCGCGCGAGATAACGGGTGTGGCGTCTTCCTTCATCTTGCGATAACGCTGCATCATGTCGGTCTGTAGCTGCTGTGCCGAAGGCGGCGTCCAGATGATGGCGTTGGCTCCGGCGTCGATGGTTTCACGAATGCTCTCGGGCGTCTTGCCGCCCGGCGCGATGAGCGGCAGGTTGGGATAGTGCTCGCGCAGCTCGCGCAGGACCTGCGGCGTGTTCTTGCCGGCGGCGATGTTGAGAATCTTGGCTCCAGCGCGCACCTTGGCGTGGGCATCGTCGTCGCAGCGAACGACCGTAGCGATGACGGGGATGTCGGCGATGTTGGTGATGTGCTCGACCATCTCGGCGGTGGCGGGGGAGTTGACCACGCATCCCGCCGCGCCCTGCATCTCGGAGACGGCTGCCATCTGCACGGAGCGCTGACCAGTGGTGGTGCCACCGCCCACACCTACAAAGACCGGGCACTCGGCGACGGTCAGCAGCGCTTGCGTAATGGCGGGCTGCGGCGTGAAAGGGTAGACCGCAAAGACGGCATCGGCGTTGGAGTTGCGGATAACCGCGACATCGGTGGTGTAAATGAGCGACTTGATGCGGCGGCCAAAGATCGTGAAGCCGCTGGCCTCCTCAATCTCGTCAGGCATGCGAAGGGCCGCCTTGCGCAAACGCCCGTCGATGGGCAGGGGCTCCATAGGGAGCAGGCCGTTGGGCGTGACGGCTACCTGGGGCTCGGTGAACTCGTCTGCGAGCTCGACCTCGGAGAAATCGACCGAGGCGACGATGTCCTCGTGAACCTCGGCGGGCACATCGATGGGAGCTTGGTCGTTTGCCGCGGCAGGCGTGTCGAAGGAGCTGGTGCCGACGAAGGCGTCGACGCGCTCATTTAGATCGTTGAGGGTATCCATGGAGGCTCGATTCTATGTGATGACGGCCGGCAGGGTGCCGGCAGCGTTGTGCTTGCTAAATCGTTTGACGAGTTGATTTTTCCCCGCCGAGTCATCCGTTAGACCGAAGGGCCGGCGAACGTGAAGGAGCTGTGGTGGCGGGAATCGAGGTGCTATCTTGAAAGTCCCGTATGCAAAAGAAAGGTGACGCGGTATGGAATTCTCGGCAATGTTGGGCTCGATTGGCCTGTGTGTGGGCGCAATCGTTGCCGCCGCGGTCATCTACTTTGTGGTCACGGCCATTAAGGGTAAAAGGGCCGAACGCAAGGAGCGCGCGATGCTTAAACAGCATCGCGGCCAGCAGGGCAAACGCGCACGGAGATAGCTTGTTGAGTTTTGGATCCGTGCGCTAGCTGCGTTTTCGGATCAGGGCAATGTAGAAGCCCTCAAAGTCGCGGCTAGGCGGAATGGTGAGCGTGCCGGGCATACCGTTGGCGACGGCCGATACCTGACCCGCGGCAATGGCCTCGGTCAGGGCGTTGGACTCGATGCGCGGCTCCTCACCAGCTTCCTGGGCGCGGCGTGCCTCACTTTCGCTCGGCGTGCCGTCGAGGGGGATAAGCTCGCAGTCCATGTGCTTGTCGAGGGCCTCTTGCAGGGCGTCCTCGTTTTCCTGCGGCAAGATCGAACAAGTCGAATAGACGAGCGTGCCGCCCGGTTTGAGGGCTCCCATGGCGCGATCCAGGAGTGCTCGCTGCGAGCGGGCGCACTTGCTCAGCAACTGCTCGGTGAGGCCGCGCAGGCTCTTCTCGTTGCCGCTGACGACGGTGCCCGTGCCGGTGCAGGGAGCGTCGAGCAGGATACGGTCAAAGCGGAAGAACTCGTCGAGCTCGCGTGCGTCGATGCGCATGACGGGCACGTTTTTTGCGCCTTGGCGGTGGAGGTTGGCTTCGAGCTTCTCGGCGCGGGGAATGCTCATCTCGCAGGCGGTAAGGTGCGCCTGCCCCTGCGTGAGGGCGGCGATCTGCGTCGTCTTGCCGCCGGGGGCCGCGCACATGTCCAAGATGTCCTCGCCGGCCTGGGCGCCCAAGACCAACGGCGGCATCATGGACGACAGACTTTGCAAGTAGATCTTGCCGTCGCGGTAGATGTCGAGGTCCCACAGGTCGGAAACCTGGGCCTCGGGCAGGATGAAGGCGTCTGGGTACCAGGCGACGGGGTTGTGGGCGATGCCGGCGGCATCGAGCGCCGCAGCGATGTCCTCGGCGGTTGCCTTGAGCGTGTTGGCGCGCAGCGTGACCGGGCGTGTGGCCGCGGCGCCGAAACCCTCGATCATGAGCTCGGCATCGGCAGGCGTATAGGCGCCGGCAACCGTGTCGACCATAAAGCGCGGCAGGTCGGCAGCGCAGGGGAGGGCGGCAAGCTGGTCGGAAAGCTCGGTGGCGGCAAACTGCCTGAGCTTGAGCTCGGCCTTGACCTGCTTTTTCTGCTTACGACGACGCGGCTTGGACATCCGTCTTTCCTTCCCATTCCATTACATGTCGAGTGTTTAGTACTGGCTCTCGTGCTTGCTAAAAAAGTCGAAGCGCGGGGGCAGCGGCTTTACGCGGTGCTCGCCGGGCTTCTCGCCCAGGCTCTCCACAAACTCATCCGTGGAGGCGAAGATGTTATCCCAGCTAAAGAAGGCGACCGGGTCGATGTCGAAGTACTCGCAGATGAGCTCGCAGCCGGCAGGGACGATGCCGTGCATGAGCACGGTCGCCACGCGCAGCTCGGTAAAGGCGTCGACGAGGGCCTGCGTCATTGCGGCGTTGGCCGGCTCGCCCTCGAGCTTGTTGGCGGCCTTGGAGGCGTCGCTCCAGCGCTTGTTGGCGGCGCGCAGGTAGTCGTCGCACACGGCAAGCGCGCGGTGCGTCTCGAACTTGTACATGGCCTGCTCAAAGGCGAGGGCTGCCTGCTCGGCGGCCTCGACCACGGTGTCAGAAGCTGCACCGGCGGGGATACAGCCGTTGCGGTAGGGGCTCTCGTCGCCCTCCTTGACGGCGACGCCGTAGAAGCAGCTGCGGGCCAGACGGTTGAACACGCCGGTCAAAAGGGCACTCTCCTTAAGGGCCGGGTCGATAACGCGCTTGTCGTCGCAGGCGCGCACCTCGTTGCCGTCCTTGTCCTTGCCAGTCACACGCGTGTCGTATGCCTTGGGGCTAAAGCTCACTGGCTTCTCGGACAGGCCGAGCGATAGCCAGTGAGCGCGCATCTGCTCGCAGGTGTAGTGGTTGAGCAGGTCGTCTGCCGGCGGGGGAGGCGTCTGCGAGGACGAGCTGGCCTTTTTGCCCATGTAGAGCAGGTGGTAGCAGGCACTGACGGTGCTCTGCGTGAGGTCCCAGCCCAGGGCCTCCCACATGGCGGTCTGCGCGATGCAGTAGAAATAGATGTTGTCCTGACCGATAAACTGGTAGATCTGAGCGTCGTCAGAGCACCACCAGTCGCGCCAGTCGAGCGAGCTGTGCTGGTAGGTGGGCGCGGGCACCTGCGTGGAATCGGCGGCGGGCTCGCCCATGAGGGCGGCGTCCTGGGCGGCGATGCCCTCGGTCACGCCGGCGGCCTTGGCATCGCGGGCGAGTACGGTACGCGTATAGCTGATGGGCGCCCACAGGCTCTCGGGCCAGCACCAGCAGGTGACGTCGGTCACGCCGTCGACCTCGGGCACCGGAACGCCCCAGTCGATGTTGCCGGTGATGCGGAAGGGCACGAGCGCCTTGCCGCTGCGGAAGCGCACGCCGCCGTTGGCGAGCACTGCGTGGGCATCGTCGCGCTCCTTCCAGCTGGGGAAGGTGACGGTAAAGCTGCTCTTGTTGCCCTCGGGCTCCAGCACGGTGTGCTCGGGAAGCTGATCCTCGACGGCATCGAAGGCCTCGCGGAACTTGTTCTGGATATAGAGCTGGGCCGGCAGCAGCCACTCCTCCATGGTCTTGGAGACCACGGAGCGAACCTGCGGGTTCTGGGCGAGCTTGGCGGTATAGGTCTTCATAAAGTCGAGGTAGGCCGGCAGGTCGAAGTAGAGGTTGTCGACCGGGCGCAGCTCGGGCACCTCGCCGGTGAGCTGGCTTTTGGGCGCGATGAGCTCCTCGGGCTCAAACTGGTGGCCCAGGTCGCACTCGTCGGCATAGGCCTTCTCGGACTTGCAGCCCTGGATGGGGCAGCGGCCGATCACCTGACGGCCGTTGAGGAACGTGCCGGCCTTGGCATCGTAGAACTGCAGCGTGGAGCGCTTTGAGATGGTGCCCTGCTCGTGCAGGCGCTCGATAATCTCGGCGGTCACCTCGTTGTGAATCTGCGCAGCCGGCTCAAGGCCCGAGCCGCCGTAGATATCGCAGCTGATGTTGTAGTTGTTGAGGGTCGCGGCCTGGCGGGAGTGATTGGACTCGACATATTCGCCGATGGACTTGTTGTAGCCTTCGTTCTCCTTGAGCTTGCGGTAGCTCTCCATGATGGGCGAGCCGTAGCAGTCGGTGCCCGAGGTGAAGATGACATTCTCGCGGCCCAGACGGTCGCGCAGGAAGCGGGCGAAGAAGTCGGCCGGGACAAAGACGCCACCAACGTGGCCAAAGTGAAGGCCCTTGTTGCCGTAGGGCTCGCCGGCGGTAACGATGGCGCGGCGAGGCCAGCTGGGACGGTCGTTCATGGAGTATTTGGATGCCATGGGACTCCTTCGCATATGGTGAGAGCGCGGCCGGGCGCAAGGCCTGGCGACGCGGTGGTCAATTCGTGCATATCGTTCGACATTATCGCACATGCGGACGGGTACGTGGCAGGGGCGCTATCCTAAGATGCTATGAATGAGATTTCCAACATACATGCGTTTGAGGACGAGGATTTTCTGCACGCCTGCTTTGTGCGGGGGATGGTAGTGCTTGGCGCATTTGCCGTGTGCCTGGTGCCGGTGTTTATGCCGCTGGGCGGGCCTGCAGACTTGGATGCGGCTGACGCGGGCGGCTGGATGGCCGTCTTGAGCTGGATAGTCGGCTTGGCTGCGGTTTCTGCGGCGTCATTTG
>UROC01000085.1 GCA_900549345.1 uncultured Collinsella sp. | reverse complement strand
TCCCCGTCCTCGCCAACGTAGATACCCACATGACCGTAGATAAGACCCGGAGCACCCGTGCCGCTGTGCGAGGAATCGGCAACGATCATGCCCACCTGCAGCGCCGAGCGGTCAGAGCTATAGCACCAGGCGTTAAACATATCGCACGCGTTACCGCCAAAGTAGCCAACGCCGGCGTTGCGGAAGACGTTGGTAACCCACGCTGCGCACCAGTTCTGACCCGGGGAAGGCGTGGAGTAGCACGCGTTGACGACGGCCTGCTGCTTGCCCGATCCGGCATTCTGCTGCGGAGTTCCGGGAGCATACGATCCGCCACCCGAGCTCGAACCGCCCGAGTAGGAATTGTTCTTGTTCGCGGCGGCGGCAGCGGCGGCGGCCTTCCTGGCAGCCTCCTCGGCCTGGGCGGCAGCGAGGATCTCGGAATCGCGCTGAGCCATGAGCTCCTTGACGTCGTCGGAAAGACCGTTCAGCACGGTCTGGACTTCTTGCTGCTTGGCCTGCATATCCTGCATCTGAGCCGTCTGCTGGTCCTTGAGCTTCTCCAAGTCGGCCTTTTGTGCTTCGAGCTCGGTCTTCTGTGCGTCGAGCTCAGCCTGAATCGTCTGGATATCCTCGATGGCATCGCGGTCGCTCTTGTTAATCTTCTCAACGTAATGCGCGTTGGCGACGAGTTCCTCAAACGAGCCTGAGGCCAGCAGCAGCGACAGGATGTTCGTGCCGCCGGACTTGTAGCTGGCGGCCACGCGATCGGAAAGATCGCCGCGTTTCTTTTTGAGCTCGGCCTTCTTCTCGTCAATCTGCGCCTGCGTGTCGTCGATCTGGCCCTGTACGCCCTCGATATCGTTGAGGGTCTGGGCATTCTTGCTGGCCAGCGCCGCGTATTCATTTGCGATGCTGTCGAGCTGGGCCTGAACCTCGTCGAGCTGGGCCTGGGCGGCATTCAGTTTATCGGTGGTTTCTTTGGAAGCCTCCGCCGCATGGGCGCGAGTGGGCAAGCCAAAAAGAACTGCCGCAGAAGTGGCGCCGAACAGGGCCTTGAGGGCGGTACGGCGCGAGAGCTCCTGGGAAAGGATGGAATCGCTGTTTGGTGACATATGTACTCCGTTACATGCTTATTTATATGTCGCTCAATTCATACATATTAGCGTACATATGGCGCGTCCCAACGATTTCCACGAACGGCAGGAAACTGCAAGGTCGACGGCTCGTAAGCAAATGCCAAAGATCAGGTTATGCGTACGCAAGCTCTTGTATGAGTACGTTAACATAATCCTCTGATTTTCCCGCCGCGTACGTTTTTTGGAACAACTGTCTGCGCTATACTCCCCTGAAGAAGTGTTCCTGATTCGATAGGAGACTACATGTCCAAAGCACTCGACCCCAAAGACACCTGCGTCCTCGTTACCGGTGGCGCCGGCTTTATCGGCTCGCACACCGTCGTTCAGCTGCTAGAGGGTGGCTACCAGGTCGTCATCGTCGATGATCTCTCCAACTCCAGCGCCGTCGCCGTCGACCGCGTCAAGACCATCGTGGGCGACGAGGCCGCCAAGAACCTCACCTTCTACGAGGCCAACGTGCTCGACCGCGATGCGATGAACAAGATCTTCGATACCCATCAGATTGACCGCGTCATCCACTTTGCCGGCTTTAAGGCCGTCGGCGAGTCGGTGAGCAAGCCCGTCGAGTACTACCACAACAACATCGAGAACACCCTGGTGCTCATCGACGTCATGCGCAATCATGGCTGCAAGTCCATCATCTTCTCGAGCTCCTCGACCGTCTACGGCGACCCGGACAACCCACCCGTCACCGAGGAGGATCCTAAGAAGCCCGCGACCAACCCCTATGGTTGGACTAAGTGGATGATCGAGCAGATCCTTATGGACGTCCACACCGCCGACCCCGAGTGGGACGTCGTGCTGCTCCGTTACTTCAACCCCATCGGCGCTCATCCGTCGGGCCTGATCGGCGAGGACCCCAAGGGCATCCCCAACAACCTGGTGCCCTATGTCGCCCAGGTCGCCGTGGGCAAGCTCGAGGCCGTTCAGGTCTTCGGCAACGACTACCCCACCCCCGACGGCACCGGCGTGCGCGACTACATCCACGTGTGCGATCTGGCCTCTGGTCACGTTGCCGCCCTTAACTGGATGAACGGCAAGACCGGCGTCGAGATCTTTAACCTGGGCACCGGCACCGGCACCTCGGTACTCGAGGTCGTCGCCGCCTTCTCCAAGGCTTGTGGCAAGGAGCTACCCTACGTGATCCGCGAGCGCCGCGCCGGCGACATCGCCGCCAACTGGTGCGATGCCTCCAAGGCCGAGCGCATGATGGGCTGGAAGGCCCAGTACGACATCGCGGACATGTGCCGCGATAGCTGGAACTGGCAGAGCCACAACCCCAACGGCTTCGCCGACGCCGAGTAGCAAAAACCTACATACCGCTCTTGCCCCGATTTCACGTTGTGAGGTCGGGGCTTTTTTCATGGCATATAGCCATTCGCCGAAAATCGACCAACTTTTTTATCTTGCCTATACATGTTTAAACAACATGTTTTACAATAGGCATATCGAATCAGAACACCGGAGGCGGACTGCACACCCATTGGCAGGCCGACCCCACAACAAGAAGGTTGGTGAGCGCATTCATGGAGCGTGCAAGCGGCGTCCTCATGCCCGTCTCATCTCTGCCCGGACCATACGGAATCGGCGGCTTTGGCTGGAATGCCTACGACTTCGTCGATTTTCTCGCCTCGTGCAAACAACATTACTGGCAGATTCTGCCCCTTACGACGACCAGCTATGGCGATTCGCCCTATCAGTCGTTCTCGGCCCGCGCGGGCAACCCCAACTTCATCGACTTTGCCGAACTTATCGAGGCAGGGTATCTTGAGCAGCGCGATATCGATGGCGTGTATCTGGGATCCGACCCCAGCAATGTCGACTACGGTGCTATCTTTGGCGGCCGCCGTCAGATTCTCGACCGCGCCGCCGAGCGCTTTGCCGCCGATAAGCCGGCAGATTTCGATGACTTTATCCAGGCCAACGAGGACTGGCTCATCCCCTACTGTGAGTTCATGACCGTCAAAGAGGAGTGCGGTCTCAAGGCGTTTTGGGAGTGGCCCGCGGAGCTCCGCACCCGCGGCGAGTCTTCCGCCAAGGTCTGCGCCGACCATCCGGCGCGCATGCTCTACCACCAGATGACGCAGTACTTCTTCGATCGCCAGTGGAGCCGCCTCAAGGCCTATGCCAACGAGCGCGACATTCTCATCATCGGCGACCTGCCCATTTATGTCTCGCGCGACTCCGTCGAGATGTGGGCGACACCTGAGCTCTTTAAGATCGACGCCGCCGGCAATCCCGTGAGCGTCGCCGGCACGCCGCCCGACCAGTTCTCGGCCACCGGCCAGTACTGGGGCAACCCCATCTACGACTGGGACGCCATGGAGTCCGACGGCTTCTCCTGGTGGGAGGGCCGCATTCGCGCTGCCCTCGACATGTACGACGTCATCCGCCTGGATCACTTCCGCGGCTTCGAGGCCTATTGGGAGGTGCCGTTCTCCTCGCCCGATTCGTCCCACGGTTCGTGGACGCAGGGTCCCGGCCTCAAGCTCTTCAAGACGCTCGAGGAAAAGCTCGGCACGCTGCCCATCATCGCCGAGGACTTGGGCTTCCTTACTCCCGGTGTCATCGACATGCGCGACAACTCGGGCTTCCCTGGCATGAAGATCCTGCAGTTTGCCTTTGAGGGCACCAACTCGTACTACCTGCCGCACAACTACATTGCCAACACCGTCGCCTACGTGGGCACCCACGACAACGAAACGGCGCGTGGTTGGTTTGAGGGAACGGCCACCCCGCGTCAGCGCGAGCAGGCAGCCCTGTACGCCCATCAGCAGGCCGGCGAACCCATGGCAGATGCACTCAATCGCACCATCGCCGCCAGCGTAAGCGACACGTGCATCTACACTATGCAGGACCTGCTCAACTTGGGCAATGAGGCGCGCATCAACACCCCTGCCACGCTGGGCGGCAACTGGACTTGGCGCATGCTCGACGGCGCCATCACCCGCGAGCTCGAGCACAAACTCACCGACTGGACCGAAACCTACTTCCGCATCCCGTCGGAAGCTGAAATCGAGCTTCCTCAATAGGAGCTACCGCGCCCGACCCCTCCCCACCGTGCGGACGCGCTTGCTTTTCCCGCGCGAGGCCACCCCAATCCCCTCGCGCGGGCTTCTTATGAATTGCAGACATGAAACAACCCATCACAGGAGGAAACATGCCCCAAATAAACCTCATGGAACTCGCCGAGCAGTCTTTTGGCACCTCGCTCGAGCAGCTCGACGACCGTCGCATTTACAAGCTGCTGGTCAAGCTCGTGCAGGAGCGCTCCGCCACCTGCCCGCTCAACAATGGCAAGAAAAAGCTCTACTACATCTCTGCCGAGTTTTTGATTGGCAAGCTGCTCATCAACAACATGATCGACCTCGGCATCTACGACGAAGTTAAGGACCAGCTCACCGCCGCAGGCCACGACCTCAACAAGATTGAGGAGTTTGAGGTCGAGCCGTCGCTCGGCAACGGCGGCCTGGGCCGTCTGGCCGCATGCTTCCTGGATTCCATCGCCACGCTGGGCTTGACCGGCGATGGCGTGGGCCTCAACTACCATTACGGCCTGTTCCGCCAGCGCTTTGTCGATAAGCAGCAGAAGGCCGTCCCCGATGAGTGGCTTGGCGAGCAGGACATCCTGGTCGATGACGACCGCTCCTACACCGTTGAGTTTGACGATTTTGCCGTCACCTCCAAGCTCGTCAACATCGATGTGCCTGGTTACGGCCAGCCCACCAAGAACCGCCTGCGCCTGTTTGACCTGGCAAGTGTCGACGATGGCCTGGTCCCCGGCAGCTCCATCGACTTCGATAAGACCGAGATCGCCAAGAACCTCACCCTGTTCCTCTATCCGGATGATTCCGACGAGCAGGGCCGTCTGCTTCGCATCTACCAGGAGTACTTCATGGTGAGCAACGCCGCCCAGCTCCTGATCGACGAGGCTGTCGAGCGCGGCAGTAACCTGCACGATCTGGCCGACTACGCCGTGGTCCAGATCAACGATACGCATCCCACCATGGTCATTCCCGAGCTCGTTCGCTTGCTCACCACCGAGCATGGCATCGAGTTTGACGAGGCCGTGACCATCGTACGTTCCATGGTCGCCTACACTAACCACACGATTCTTGCCGAGGCCCTCGAGAAGTGGCCGCTCGCCAGCCTGCAGAAGGTCTCCCCTGCCATCGCCGACATTATCGTCAAGCTCGATGAGATCGCGAAGGCCGAGCACGATGACCCGCGCGTCGCCATCATCGACGAATACAACACCGTCCACATGGCCCACATGGACATCCACTTTGGCTTCTCCATCAACGGCGTAGCCGCCCTCCACACCAAGATACTTGAGGACACCGAGCTTCATCCGTTCTACGAGATCTATCCCGAGAAGTTCTCCAACAAGACCAACGGCATCACCTTCCGCCGCTGGATCCATGGCGCCAACCCCGCGCTCGCCAGCCTGCTCGACGATGTGATCGGCACCGATTGGCGCAGCACCGGCGATCTGAGCAAGCTCGCCGAATTCGCCGACGACAAGGACGTTCTTGAGCGCCTGGCTGCCACCAAAGTCGAGGCCAAGAGCATCATGCGCCAGTTCATGGCGCTCGAGCAGGGCGTGACCATTCCCTCCAACGCCATCATCGATGTTCAGGTCAAGCGCATCCACGAGTACAAGCGCCAGCAGATGCTCGCGCTCTACATCATCTGGAAGTATCTCGACATCAAGAACGGCAACAAGCCCGCTCACCCCGTCACCATCATCTTTGGCGGCAAGGCGGCACCTGCCTACACCATCGCCCAGGACATCATTCACCTGATCCTGACGTTGTCGCAGTGGATTGCAAACGACCCCGACGTGGCGCCCTACCTGCAGGTTGTCATGATCGAGAACTATAACGTCACCGCCGCCGAGCGCGTGATCCCCGCCGCTGACATCTCCGAGCAGATCAGCCTGGCCTCCAAGGAGGCAAGCGGCACCTCCAACATGAAGTTCATGCTCAACGGCGCCCTAACCCTGTGCACGCTCGACGGTGCCAACGTGGAGATTGCCGAGCTCGTGGGCGACGAGAACATCTACACCTTTGGCGCCTCGTCCAAGCAGGTCGAGCAGCTCTACGCCGACGGCACCTACGATGCCGGCGCACTCTACCGCAAGCCCGGCATCAAACTGCTGGTGGACTTCATCACCAACCCCGCCTTTATGGCGACCGGCAACGCGGAGCGCCTGCAGCGTCTGCACGACGACATCAAGGGCAAGGACTGGTTCATGGCCCTACTCGACATTGAGGAGTACATCCAGACCAAGGAGCGCGTGCTGGCCGACTACGAGGACCAGGACGCTTGGATGCGCAAGGCGCTCATCAATATCGCCAACGCCGGCACCTTCTCGTCCGACCGTACGATCTCCCAGTACAACGACGAGATCTGGCACCTGAGCTAGCTCATTCCCCTTACCCATCCTCTTGAGAAACGGAGTCGTGGCAACACGGCTCCGTTTTTTGTGCCCGCACGTTACCCTGTGACCCGACTCTGCCTAACAATCTCGATCTGTAACAACTAGCCAGCAGAATTGGCACCGCCCGTTACAGAACGAGACAATCGAAACCGTCCATCTGAGTTCATCTCAATCTGTAACATCTGGCACCTAAAATTGGTTCTTCCTGTTACAGATCGAGACAAACGGAATCGTCCCGCAGCAATATCTCAATCTGTAACATCTAACGTCCGAAATCGGCCCCACCTGTTACAGATCGAGACAAACGACCGGCCAGACAGCCCCAACACAAAGAAAGGCTCCCCTCTCGCCCAGTGGACGGGAGGGAAGCCTTATATGTGACCGCGGCAAAAGGATGGCAATACCGCAGTCGCCCAAAGGGAGGGTCTGGATGCACCGGGCCTAGATAAGGTTCTTGCCAGAGACCTTATCGAAGAGGTGGGTCGCGTTCTTCTCGAACTTGAACCAGATGGGGTCGCCCGCCTTGAGCGCGCCCTTGGCCTCGAGGTCGACGACGGGGATAATCAGGACAAACTGGCCGTCGGGAGCGGTCACGTGGACATGCTCGGTCGAGCCCATGAGCTCGGTCACCTCGACGGTGCCCTGGAGCGCACCCTCCTCGCCCTTGTCGGCAAGCAGGATCTGCTCGGGACGCACGCCGGCCGTAATCTCCTTCACGTCGCCGCCGTCCCAGTTGAGGGCAAGCTGTGCGCAAGTCTCGGGGGCGAGCGCCACGTTCATATCCTCGGTCTTGACGGTAAAGCCGTTGCCCGAGCGCACCAGCTGGGCATCGAAGAAGTTCATCTGCGGCACGCCGATGAAGCCGGCGACGAACATGTTGCAGGGCATATCGTACAGGTTCTGCGGGGTATCGACCTGCTGGATGATGCCGTCCTTCA
>UROC01000084.1 GCA_900549345.1 uncultured Collinsella sp. | reverse complement strand
GGGTGATCTCCTCGATCACGGCGCACTCCTGACGCAGGCGAGGGTCGGGCGACAGTACGATTCCGTTGGCTTCCATGGCCATCCTTTCGGGTTGTTACATCAAATCATAGGCATCGACGTCAACGCTCACGCTCACGCCGCGCACAGAGCCCACCTCTTTGAGGCAGGCGTCGATATCATCAGAGACATGGTACCCCACGGGCGACTTCACAAGCAGATGGAAGCGGTAACGGTCCTTGGCTCTCTCGATTACACACGAAGCCGGGCCCAGCACCTGGGGCACGGCGCTCCCCGCCCGCAAAAAGTCGGGCGCGGCGGCATGCCAGCGGCGCTTAAGAAGCTTTGCAATGCGCCCAATGAAGTCCTGCGCGTCGTCTCGGTTCGCCGACCACACCAAGATGTTGACCAGGCGAACAAACGGCGGGTACAGCGCGTCGCGGCGCTGGTCCAGGTCGTAGTCGGTAAAGATCGAACGGTCGTGCTCAGCGACGGCGCGAATGACCGGATCCTCGGGCAGGTAGGTCTGGATGATGACCTCGCCGGGACGATCGCCGCGACCGGCACGGCCCGCGACCTGCTCCAGCAGATCGTAGGCGCGCTCCCCTGCTCTAAAATCGGGCAGCTTTAACGCAAAGTCTGCATTGACCACGCCCACAAGCGTGACCTCGGGAAAGTCGAGGCCCTTGGCAATCATCTGGGTGCCCAGCAGCACCGCGCAATCGGCGGCATCGAACTGCTCGAGCAGCTTTTTGTGCGCATCCTTGCCGCGCGTGGAATCGGCATCCATGCGGATGATGGCGACGTCCTCGGGCAGCATCTGGTGCAGTGCGTCCTCGATCTGCTGCGTGCCCAGACCCATTTTTGCAAGGTAGCGACTACCACATTTGGGGCAACGACTCGTGGGCGCGGGATACGGCTGCACGCGCCAGGAGGATCCGCATGTGTGACATTGCAGCGTGTGCGTGCGCTCGTGATACGTAAGGGCGGTGGAGCAGTGGTTGCAGGTGGGGACGCAGCCGCACTCGCGGCACATCAGGAACGGTGCAAAGCCGCGGCGGTTATGCAGCAGCACGGCCTTCTCGCGCCGCTCTACAACGCGCTCCAATCCCTCCATCAAGGGTTTTGAGAACATGGATCGGCTGCCGTGCGAGAACTCGCGACGCAGGTCAGCAATGCGGACAGTAGGCAGCACGGCGTGTCCGGGGCGCTCGGGCATCTCGACACGCGTCCAGGTGGCACCGTTATACATGCCGCGGCGGCAGCGGTCGAGGGCCTCGGCAGAAGGCGTGGCCGACCCCAGCACGAGCGGGCAGCGATAGCGGCGCGCCATCTCGGCTGCCACCTCGCGCGCATGGTAGCGCGGACTGGACCCCTGCTTGTAGCTGGTCTCGTGCTCCTCGTCAATGATGATGAGGCCCAGGTCGCCAAGCGGGCAAAAGAGCGCCGAACGTGCGCCGACGACCACGCGGGCCGCACCGCTGGCAACCAGATCCCACTGGTCCAGACGCTCGCCAGCAGAAAGACGCGAGTGGAAAACCGCGACCGTCTCGCCAAAGCGGGAGCGGAAGCGGCCGACGGTCTGGGCCGTCAGCGAGATCTCGGGCACGAGCACGCAGGCAGAGCGGCCTGCCGCGAGCACGCGCTCGATAGCGGAGAGGTAAACCTCGGTTTTGCCGGAGCCGGTGACGCCGTCTACCAGCACCACGTCGCCATGAGCGTCCAGACGGGCACGCTCGATCTGAGCAAGTGCTTGCTGCTGGCCACTGGTAAGGGAGACCGGCGCTTTGCCGCTTGCCGAGGACAGCGTGGTCTGCTCGCCGCAGCCACGCCAGGCGCGGCGCTCTTCCACCACCACAACGCCGCGTTTTTCGAGCGCCTTGATGGTCGCCGACATGCTGTTATAGAGAAGGTTGAGGTCGCGCGTCGTGACCGGTCCGCACTGGAGCGCCTCGATGAGTTGGCGCTGGCGGACCGCGGTCTTGGGTGGCGTGTAGTCAAAGCCTTCGGGCGTAAGCATCACCCAGCGGTTTTGGATGGGTTTGACGGCTGGACGTTCAACCGTCCACACGCCGTCGTCGCCCTTGACCACACGCGGGCTGCCGCCCGGTGGCAAAAACAGGCGCAGGCACTCGGAAAGCGTCGCGGCATACTCGCGGCTCATCCAGCGCGCAATGCGGGCAGCCTCGGCGGTAAAGAGCGGTCTTCTGCTGAGGATAGCCTCGATGGCTTTAATGCGCACGGGGTCGAGGGTGTTGTTGCCCTGCAGATCGCCCAGCCCAGGCGCAATGTCGACAATATAGCCCGCGGCGGCACGGTTACCAAAGTGGACCAGGACTGTCGATCCGACCTGGACCCCGTTGGCAAGGGACTCGGGGATACCGTAAGCAAACGGTTCCGACAGCGCACGGGTGGGGATATCGAGGACCACGCTCGCATAGGCGGCGATGGGTTCGGGTGCAGGCTTGGGCTTCACCGGAGCTTCCTCCGGTTCCGGCGAACCAAACAGCGACAGTTGTTGAGCCATACACCACCTCTAACGAACGGACCTGAAAGGGGTGGGACAAAATAATCAGTAGAGTTTGTCCCACGGCCGATACGAGTGTCGAGCTCGTTGCGTCACTCGAACATGGGACAAACACTACTGATTATTTTGTCCCAGCAACCCACTCATCGGTACAGAAACAAGAGCCCCGCTCGAGGGAACGGGGCTCGGATACATGCGTTTGCGCGTCTACTACAGCGCCATCGTGCGGGCGCGGTCGATGCGCGCCAGGCAGTCGTCGCGGCCGACGAGCGCCATGGTCTCGCCCAGCGGAGGGCTCACCATGTTGCCGCAGACGGCGACGCGCACGGCCTGGAACACCACGCGCTTCTTAAGGTCCATCTGCTCGGGCAGCGGCTCAAGCGCGGCGTCGATGGCCTCGGCAGTCCACTTGTCCACGCCCTCGAGCGCGGCCTTGGCGGCATCCAGAATGGCGCCCATGCCTTCCTTGGCCAAGCCCTTATTGACGGACTTCTCGTCATACTCGAGCGTCTCGGCCGTAGCAAAGATGGGAGCGGCGACGGTCACGGCGTCGGCCGGCATCTTGGTGCGCGGCTTGACGATGGCGGCAAGCGCGTCGATCCAGTCCTCGCCGTACTCGACATTACCCTCGATAAGACCCGCCTCGTGCAGCTCGAGGACCATGATCTCGTCGGCAAACTGGGCATCGGACATGCCATTGATGTACTCGGCATTGACCCAATCGAGCTTCTTGGGGTCGAAGGTCGCCGGGTTCTTGGAGATGCGGTCGAGCGAGAACTTGCTGGCCAGGACATCGCGCGGGATGATCGTGGTCTCGCCGTCGAGCGACCAACCGAGCAGCGCCAGGTAGTTGACGAAGGCGTCGGAAAGGTAACCGGCGTCGCGGTACTCCTCCACCGAGGTGGCGCCATGGCGCTTGGAGAGCTTCTTGCCGTCGGCGCCCAGGATCATGGAGATGTGGGCGAACGTGGGCACGGGCGCGCCGAGGGCCTCGTAGACCATGACCTGACGCGGGGTGTTGGACAGGTGGTCGTCGCCGCGGATGACATGGGTGATCTTCATCATGGCGTCGTCGACGACGGTCGCGAAGTTGTACGTGGGCGTGCCATCGGAGCGGAAGATGACAAAGTCGTCGAGCTCCTTGGCGTCGAAGGTCACCTCGCCGTGGACGGCATCGTGAATGACGACGTCGCCGCGGTCCTCGGGCACCTTGATGCGTAGGACATAGGACTCGCCGGCCTCGATGCGACGGCGCGCCTTCTCGGGATCAAGATCGCGGCAACGGCGCTGATAGCCCTGGAAGGGGTCCTTACGCTCCTGCGCGGCCTTGCGGTCGGCGTCGAGCTGCTCCTTGGTGCAGAAGCAGGGATAGGCCTTGCCCTCGTCCCAAAGCTTCTGGGCGGCCTGCTTGTACAGGTCCAGGCGCTCGGTCTGGGCATAGGGGCCATAGTCGCCGCCCACCTCGGGACCCTCGTCCCAATCCAGGCCCAGCCAACGCATGGCGCGCAGGATGATCTGCGTATTCTCGTCGGTGGAACGGGTGGGATCGGTGTCGTCGATGCGCAGAATGAACGTGCCGCCGTTTGCGCGGGCGAAAGCCCAGTTATAGATAGCGGTGCGGGCGCCGCCGATGTGCAGCTTGCCCGTCGGTGAGGGTGCAAAGCGGACGCGAACGTCTGATGCCATGGAAATCTCCTCGATTGCAGGATGGATGTCTAACCGCACCAGTATAAAGCATCAAAGCAACCTCCGCACAAAGGGCACCGACCCACTCATTGGGGACAGACTTAAATGACTACCCAATGAGCACCCGACTGGTCATTTAAGTCCGTCCCCAATGAGTAGGTGCGGAAAGGGTGTGAATGTTTGATTTATGCGTTATGATGTGCCCTTGCATAGAGAGCCCGGCGGAATGGTAACGGTCGCCAGGACACGTTTTTGAAAGGACAATCATGTCAGAAGAACTTCGTTCCATCCCACCCCAACACGGGTCCTTTGTTTTTACGTCGGAGTCGGTGACCGAAGGTCATCCCGATAAGATCGCTGACCAGATCAGCGACGCCGTCCTCGACGCAATCCTCGCCAAAGAAATAGAGCTGCAGGAGCAGGGCTATATTGCGCCCAACGGTGTGCCCGCCAACGTGGAGAACGTCCGCTGCGCCTGCGAGACCCTCGTGACCACCGGCACGGTCATCGTCGCCGGCGAGATTCGCACCCAGGCCTACGTCGACGTACAGGAAATCGCCCGCGGCGTCATCCGCCGCATTGGCTACAACCGCGCCAAGTTCGGTTTTGACTGCGACACCTGCGGCGTCATGAGCCTCATCCACGAGCAGTCGCCCGATATCGCCCAGGGCGTTGACGAGTCCTTCGAGACCCAGACCGGCGCTACCACCGACCCGATCGACCTGATCGGCGCCGGCGACCAGGGCATGATGTTCGGTTATGCCTCCAACGAGACCAAGACCCTCATGCCCATGCCGCACTACCTGGCAAGCCGCCTGGCCGAGCGCCTGGCTGCCGTGCGCCATGACGGAACCCTGCCCTACCTGCGCCCCGACGGCAAGACCCAGGTCACGGTGCGCTACGAGGAAGGTAAGCCCGTGGAGGTCACGACCATCGTCATCTCCACGCAGCACGCCGCCGAGATTGAGGACATGGGCAAGATCAAGGCCGACCTCATCGAACACGTCATCACCCCGGTCATGGCCGCCGAGAACATGCCGTGGGACAACGCGGACATCTACGTGAACCCCACCGGTCGCTTTGTCGTGGGCGGCCCCATGGGCGACACGGGCCTCACCGGCCGCAAGATCATCGTCGACACCTACGGCGGCTACGGCCGTCACGGCGGCGGCGCCTTTAGCGGCAAGGACTGCACCAAGGTTGACCGCTCCGCCGCGTATGCCGCGCGCTGGGTCGCCAAGAACGTGGTCGCCGCCGGTCTGGCCGACCGCTGCGAAGTCGAGCTTGCCTACGCCATCGGCGTTTCCAAGCCCCTCTCAATCATGGTCGACACCTTCGGTACCGCGCATGTTGCCGAGGACAAGATCGTCGAGGCCGTCGAGAAGACCTTCGACCTGCGCCCGGGCGCGATCATCCGCGACCTGGACCTGCGTCGACCGATCTACGAGAAGACGGCAGCCTACGGCCACTTCGGCCGCGAAGACGCCGACTTCACCTGGGAAAAAACCGACCGAGTCGAAGAACTCAAAGCAGCCTGCGGCCTGTAATTAAGAACCTCCAAGGTTTCAACGACATAAGCGCTTTAAAAAGAAGTACCGCCCCCAAGCGGTGCTTCTTTTTTTATTAATTCGGTGGTGAAGATGCTTCGATATGAGTCTACGCTGCGTCCCTAGCTAATGAATTTTGCAGCACAGGCACTTCTACCATGTATCCTTAGTCCCGAGGGCGGGGCATAAGGTCGATCGCGAGTTCCGCACGAGCCGGAGGCCACTTAATGTGGCCTCCGTGCGAGCAGGACTGTCCGAGCAGGCGACCTTATGCCCCGCCCTCGGGACGATGGGACAAAACAAAGGAGCAGCCATGGCAGGCAAGCCGCAAACACTAGCTACGACCTCGGCATTCGAGATCTTGGGCCCCGTCATGGTCGGCCCCAGTTCTTCGCACACCGCCGGCGCCCTGCGCTGCGCCCAAGTTGCCGCCAGCCTGCTGGAAGGCCGCATCACCAAAGTCACCTTTGGCCTGTGGAACTCCTTCGCCCACACCTACCGCGGCCACGGCACCGATCGTGCGCTCGTCGCGGGCATCCTGGGCCTCGACACCGACGACGAGAACATCAAGCAGGCCTTCGACCTCGCAAGCGAGCAGGGCCTCGAATATCACTTTGACATCAAGGGCGACGACGCCTCCATCCACCCCAACACCGTCGACATTGACATGGTCGACGACACGGGCGCCACGGCACAGGTCCGCGGTGAGAGCCTGGGCGGCGGCAAGATGCGCATCAGCCGCATTAACGGCGTCGGCGTTGACATCTCGGGCATGTACTCAACGCTCTTCGTGGCGCACAAGGACGTCCCCGGCGTGCTCGCCGCGCTCACCAACCTGCTCGCCTACGCACACGTGAACATCGCCTTCTGCCGCACCTACCGCACCGAAGTGGGCGGACAGGCCTACTCCGTCTTTGAGACCGACGGCGCGCCCGACGACACTGTTGTCCCGATGCTGCGTAAGCTCGACAATGTCGATTACGCGACCTTTATCGAGCTCCCCGGTTCTGCCTCGTCGCTCTCCCCCGGCGTCTCGGCAAAGGAAATCTTCGACGACGGCGAGCAGCTGCTCGATGCGTGCGCCGAGCTCGGCCTGAATATCGGCGCCGTTATGGCCGTGCGCGAGGCGCGTCTGACCGGCGAGGCCCACGCCGTCGCCGCCATGCGCCGCGTGCTCGACGTCATGCGCGAGGAGACCACGACCCCCATCGTCAATCCGCAACGATCGCTCGGCGGGCTTATCGGCGGCGAGGCTAAACTCGTCGATGCCACCGGCCGCAACGATTTGAGCACGAGCCTGATGGGCACCGTTCAAACCGACGCCGTGGCCCGCGCGATGGCCGTGCTCGAGCGCTCCGCCACGATGGGAGTGATCGTCGCCGCTCCCACGGCAGGCTCCGCGGGTGTCGTGCCCGGCTGCGTGCTGGCGCTCGCCGATCACCTTCAGCTCGACGACGAGCAGGTCATGGACGCGCTCTACTGCGCAGCCGCCATCGGCCTCAACCTCACCACGAGCGCCTGCGTCGCCGGTGCCGAGGGCGGCTGCCAGGCTGAGGTAGGAAGTGCGGCCGCCATGGCAGCCGCCGCGCTGGTGCAGATGCTCGGCGGCACGCCCGGGCAGGCGCTCGACGCCAGTTCCATCGCGCTGAGTAACTTGCTGGGCCTCGTTTGTGACCCCGTCGGTGGCCTCGTGGAGGTACCCTGCCAAAACCGCAACGCCATCGGCGTGGCAGCCGCCTTTAGCTCGGCGCAGCTTGCACTTGCCGGTATCAAGAGCCTGGTGCCGTTTGACCAGATGGCGCACGTCATGCTCTCCGTGGGCCACGCGTTGCCGGCCACGCTGCGC
>UROC01000083.1 GCA_900549345.1 uncultured Collinsella sp. | reverse complement strand
GTCATTTAAGAACGTCCCCAACGACTAGTCGTTGGGGACGTTCTTCAACGACTAGTTGTTGGGGACAGTCTTTGCCAAAGGCCCCGTTGGGCGAGATGTCGAACGGGAAGGTGCCGCAGCGATTGAACGCGGCGATAAACATGCGGATGGCGTTGGACGGCGTGGTGCCCACGAGCTGGGTTGCCGCCGCGAAGGCTGCCTTCTCCTCGGGCAAGACCTTCGCGACAACCGGGGTCATGTGTTCTGCCATGGCGCTTCCTTTTTGAAACGACGGTGGTGCGGATAGATGCGGGCCACGCGGCTGGGCGACGGGCTGTGAAGGCAACCCGATTGGCCCGCATCCGGAGTTTGTTTCTGCGGTGTTGGTATTACTTGGTATTCCTAAGTATTACCCCGCAGATAGAATACCACACCAGCCCCATGGGGACGGAGAAAAACGGATTATTTTGTTGCTGAGTAAGTATTTAGAACGTGATGATTTCCGAGATATTGAGGGCCCGAGCGTCAGCGGCGTCGTGCGTGGCAAGCAGGAGCGTGCGACCATTGAGGAGGTCGAGCACGACCTCGGCCGTCATATCGCGCGCAGCGGCATCCAGGCCGGTAAAGGACTCGTCCAGAATCACCGCGCCGCCGGGGCACAGCAGGGCTCGAGCGATCTCGACGCGACGGCGCTGCCCACCCGAAAGCTTGGCCACGTACGCATGCACGTCGATTCCCGGCACCAACCGGCGCAGCAAGGCCGCGGCGCTCGAAGCATCCACGCATGCATCGGCGCACACCAGCACGTTATCCAGGGCCGAGGCGGACTCGACCAAGCGCACATCCTGAAACACCATCGAGCACGGCGCGCACTCCCCCGCTGCCAACGAAAGCAGCGTCGACTTGCCCATGCCCGAAGCGCCCATCACACAGATACGCCCACCCGCAGGCACGTTGAGCACCAGTCTGTCGAGCGCCGGCGCCCGCGGTGCCCGGTCGCCCACGGCAAGCGCAAGCTCCGCTGCAGCCCTGCCGCCAGCAGAGCCGCCCACTCGCCCGCGTAGTCCATCCCCATGCGCCCACACGGCCGCACCCCACGCCACGGGCCCCGAAACCCGCAGCAGCCACACCAGCACGCGCTCACACGCCCACGAGGCGGCAACGACCAGCACGGTCCAAGCCAGCAGGTCGGCCGTCTCAATCAAAAGCTTCGCCTGATAGATGCGCTCACCCACAGTGCCCACCGCCATGCCGATCAGCTCGGCTGCCACACCGGCCTTCCAGCTCATGCCGATCACGGCACGCGCACACGAAAGCACAAACGGCAGGACTTCGCGCCAGGTGTGGGCGCAAAACAGTCGCCAGCCCCGTACGCCATGCAGGCGAAACATCTGCTCCAGCGGTTTGTCCACTTGCGCCAGACCCTCGACCAGTGAGAAATAAACGCCCGGCAGTGCCATCAAAAAGACCGCCGCGATGCTCACGCGCGCCGACCCCAACCAAATGAGCAGCAGGACCACCACGCAGGCAACCGGCGTCGCCTTAACAAACGAAAGCGCCGGCGCCACCAAGCGGGCAAACGTCAGCGATCGCACCGAGACTCCCGCCAGTACGCCGCCGCACACCGCGGCAAGCGCCAGCCCGCCCAAGATACGCGCACCCGAGCCTGCCAGAATCGCCCATGTGCTGGCATCGCATACCAGTCGCAGCAACGCCACCACGACGGCGCCCGGCCCCGGCAAAATCAACGGCTGCGCCACAAAACCCGCCATCAGCACCCACACGGCAAGCCAAAAGGCGGCAACGGCACCTGCTGCCGCCACCGCCTTCATACGCTCTGTCATTTGTCGAGCAAACGCACGCACGGGCTACTCCATGTAGTAGAAATCGTCAGCCGGAAGCTTACCTCCCACGGCGCTCGCGTCCGCATCGACCAGCACCTGTAGGTACCCACCGAGCGCCGCCTTCATATCTTTCCCCGTCTGGCACACGAGCATGCACCCGGGAATCGCCTTTTCGGCAATCGTAGCGTTATCGACGATACCCGCATCGACCACGGCCTGAGCCCAATCCGCCGGCGCCGCGTTTACGGCCTCAACGCTCGCCGCATGACAGCTCAAGAACTCTGCCACGGCCTCGGGATGCTCCTCGGCAAAGGCACGGCGTACCACGGTCACGCCCGTCAGCAAACGGGAGCCCGTGTCACCCACCAGTTCGTCCCACACATCGGTCAGGCTCACCGGTGCCGACAGCTTACCTTCGCTCTTTGCGATGGCAGCGGTCTTGAACGGCTCGGGCAGCACGCCCACGGCAGACGGATCGGCAAGCAGGGCCGACAGCACCTCGGTGGGCTCGCTCTTAAACTCAAGCGCCACCTGGCCGGTCAGGCCCGCGCGCTCCAGCAGGTAGTTCATGACGTACTCGGGCGTAGTGCCCTTGCCCGTCATGTAGACGGTACGACCTGCCAGATCGCCAAAAGAGGCAACGTCCGCGTTACCCGTCACCACGTTCAGCACGCCCAGCGTGTTGATGTCGATGACCTGCACCGCGCCCTCAGTCTTGTTGTAGAGCACGCTCGCCACATTGGCGGGCACCAGGGCAATGTCGATATCGCCCTGAATGACCTTGGGCACAATCTCGTCGGCGGCGGTGTTGATCGCAAAGTCGAACTCGTTGTCCGTCTCGCCGTTTGCGGCCTGGTCCATAAACTGCACCAGGCCAATCGAGGTCGGCCCCTTGAGCGAGGCGACGCGCACCTCGACCGGCCCTGCAGCAGCACCGGCGCCGTCCGTGGCAGCCGAGCCCGCAGCAGACCCAGCCTCCGCGGCCCCGCCGCCACATCCAACCAGTGCAAGCGACAGCGCGCCGGCGGCAAGCGCCGAGGCAAACCCCCGGCGCGTCATCTCAACAGTAAACGCGCGCATCGTTAGCACGTCCCTTCGTTAGGCATCGTCCATGCGTGATGGTCGGTATGCAGCAGCTCCTCGGCCAGCGGCGAGAGCGGCTCGCCCAAAAACTCGCGGTAGCATGCCTGGACATCGGGGTTCTCGTGCGAGAAGCGAATGTCCGCCTTCGCATCCAGGCCCCACAGCACCTGGCCGCGCTCAGCTGCCAGCTCGCAGCCGTCGTGGATGGGCTGACCGCCGCCACCGACGCAGCCGCCCGGGCACGCCATGACCTCAACGAAGTCATAGCTCACGCGACCGTCGCGAATCGCGTCGAGCAGACGGGCGGCGTTGCCCAGCCCGTGCGCCACGGCGACGCGCACCTTGGTGCCATCGATATCGGCCACGGCTTCCTTCCAGCCGTCCAGGCCGCGCACGTCGGTAAAGAAGTCGGCGTCGGGGTTCTTGCCCGTCACCAGGTAATAGGCCGAGCGCACGGCGGCCTCCATCACGCCGCCCGTGGCGCCAAAGATCACACCCGCGCCCGTGCCAAAGCCCAGCGGCGTATCGAGCGGCTCCTCAACCAGCGTGTCCACGCTCACGTGGCTCGCGCGGATCATGCGCACCATCTCGCGCACCGTCAGCGCAACGTCCACATCGGGCGCGCCGCCCTCGCCCATCATGCTCGGCAGCGCGCACTCGGCCTTCTTGGCCGTGCACGGCATAACGGACACCACGAACAGACGCTCGGGCTCCACGCCCAGCACCTTGGCGTAGTAGGTCTTGGCGATGGCGCCGAACATCTGCTGCGGCGACTTGGACGTGGACAGGCTGTCGACAAACTCCGGATAACGCGCCTTCACAAAGCGAACCCAACCCGGGCAGCAGCTCGTAAACATGGGCCAGCCGCGGCTGTCACCTTCGCCCTTGGCGGCGGCGCCCAGGCGCCCGAGCAGCTCGGAGCCCTCCTCCATAATGGTGAGGTCGGCCGAGAAATCGGTATCGAACACGTATTCAAAGCCCGCGCGACGCAGCACGCAAGCCAGGCGCTCGACGGTAGCCTCCTCGCGCGGAATGCCGAGTTCCTCGCCCCAAGCGCTACGCACGGCCGGCGCGATCTGCACCACCACGATCTTGTCGGGATCGGCGAGCGCGTCAAACACGGTCTCGGTATCGTCGCGCTCGCGCAGTGCGCCCGTCGGGCAATGCGTAATGCACTGGCCGCACGCGACGCAATCGGTCTTGCCGATCGGCGCGCGCCCACGGGTACCCACGGCGGTATGCGTGGCGCGGTTGGTCAGGTCCCAAATCCCCAGGCCCTGCACGCTCTCGCACACCTTGATGCAGCGCATGCATTTAATGCACTTATCGTTTTCCCGGATGATGGGGAAATCGAAGTCCCAGCCCTCGCGTGCCAGGTGCTGCTCGTACGGCAGGTAGAAGATGCCCAGGTCGTTGGCGATGGTCTGTAGGTTGCAGTTGCCGCTGCGCACGCAGCTCGTGCACTGCGAATCGTGCTGGGACAGCAGCAGCTGCACGTTGGTGCGACGGGCCTCGCGGGCCTTGGGGCTGTTGGTGTGGACCACCATGCCGTCGAGCACGTAGTTGTTGCAGGCGGCAACCAGCTGGTCGCAGCCCTCAACCTCGACCACGCACACGCGGCAGCCACCGATCTCGTTCAGATCGCGCAGATAGCACAGGGTGGGAATCTGAATGCCGACGGACTTGGCCGCATCCAGGATCGTGGTGTGCTCAGGAACCACGACCTCGCAATTATCGATAGTGAGCTTGACCATATTGTGCGCTCCGTTTTCGGTGTTGTCGCCGACAGTGGTGTTGTTGGGCTCTACCATTCCAGGTTCCTCCCTCCGCGGAACGCGCCAAAGCCAAAGTGATCGCAGCGCAGGCAGCGGCCCGCCTCCTGGCGCGCCTCCTGCTCGGTGAGACCCTGCTCGACCAGATTCCAATCGTGAATACGCTCGCCGGCCGCGCGCTCGCCCAGCTCGCAGCGGCCGCACTCATGCTTACCCTTAAACTGGACGGTCGGCAGCTCGACCTCGAGCTTGATCTTGTGGTCGAAGCCCAGGTAGCGGTCGATATTTGCCGAAGCCACGCGGCCGGCGTTGATGGCACGGATGACAGTGGCGGGGCCGGTCTGGCAGTCGCCGCCGCTAAAGAGGCCATCGAAGTTGGGCACGGCACCGTCCGAATCGGTGACGACGCGACCCCACTTGCAGGCGATGCCCATCTCCTCAAACGGCTTGGAATCGATGTCCTGGCCAATGGCCACAAACACGCGCTCGCAGGGAATGACGCGCTCGGGCGTGGCGGCGGCACGCGGGGCCGAACGCCCACGACGGGGCTCGCCGATGATCTGCGGCTGCACGCGCAGGCCACTCACGCGACCTTCCTCGCCCGTCTCGATAGCGAGCGGGGCGGTCAACTCCAGTACCTCGCAGCCCTCGGCCTGGGCGCCGGCGATCTCGGCGTCCTGGGCCGTCATGTCGCAGATGCGACGGCGGTAGACGATGCTCACCTTTTCGGCACCGCAGCGCACGGCGGAGCGCGCCACGTCCATGGCCACATTACCGCCGCCGATGACGCACACGCGCTGGCCGCTCAGGTCGGGCAGCTCGTCATCGCCGATGGCGCGCAGCATCTTGACGGCCGACTCCACGCCGGGAGCCTCTTCGCCCGGAAGGCCGAGCTTCTTATCGCTGTGGGCGCCAATGGCCAGGTAGACGGCATCGAACTCGTCGCGCAGACGGGCAAGCTCCTCGCCGTTGACGGAGTGGTCGAGCTCCACGTCGATGCCGGCGCTCAAGATCCAGTCGATCTCGGCCTGCAGGCGCTCGCGCGGCAGACGATAGCTGGGGATGCCGTAGCGCAGCATGCCGCCCAGGTGGTGGCGCTGCTCCAAGATGGTCACCTTGTGGCCCATCACGGCCAGGTAGTAAGCGCAAGAAAGACCGGCCGGGCCGCCGCCGATCACGGCGACGCGCTTCCCGGTGTTGTCCACCACATGCGGCTTGTGGTCGTTGAGGTCGCTATGCTCAACGGCAAAACGCCTGAGGGCGAGGATGTTCATGGGGTCGTCGACCATGCCACGGCGGCAGTGCATCTCGCAGGGATGCTCGCACACCAGGCCGCAGACGAGCGGCAGCGGATTGTTCTTGCGGATGACCTTGACGGCGTCGGCATAGCGGCCGGTCTCGACCAGCGAAATGTACCCGGGAATGTCGACGTGCGCCGGGCAGCCCGAAACGCACGGGACGCGGGCCTCGCGGTCAAAGCCGCAGGAGTGCTCGCGGATGTGGTGCTCAAAATCGTCGCGGAAGCCGCGAATGGCCGTGAGTGCCATGGCGCCAGCCATCAGCGCTGCGAGTAATCTCTTCTTCATGGGAAACCCTTCTTTGTTCAAATTTTACTTTTCACAGAACTTTTGCACTTCTGTTACTTCATCATTTTAGCAGTTAAAAGAGTTCAAGTCAAGTATACCGTTTAAATTTCTTACGATAAGAATTATCTATCCGTCATTTTTTACAATATCAACTTTGCAATTTGTTAACAATCTGTAAGGAATGTCAAATTTCAGTTGACCGCCGCTCCTGTCTATCGTACAATAGAGGTAACAAAAGCAGCACCGGTGAATCAGCTTCACGGTGCTGCTCTGCTACGATTTATATTACAATTTTTAAGGAGCGATACTATGAATATTTCGTTCTTCCTGAAACCCAAGGTAGAGGTTTCCTACTTAACCGAAAGCTGCCCGGTGCAGAAGGCCATTGACGACATGCTCCACAGCGGCTTCACAGCGATTCCTGTGGTAGATGCCAAGGGCAAATACGCCGGAACGATCACCGAAGGTGATTTTCTGCGGCTGGTGCTGCATTACCCGAAGGAAACCCTCGAACAGCTGACCGTCGGTCAGGTTGAGCTGCGGGTACACCACCGCTCGGTAAGCATTGATGCACGCATGGAGGATATGGTCGATCTGGTCACAGCGCAGAATTTTGTACCTGTAGTGGACGGACGCGGTATCTTCTGCGGTATTGTCACCCGTCGGGATGTGATCACCTACCTCTGCAAGCAAGTGCAGAGCTGATTCAACGAAGCAGTTCGCGGTATGTATCCTCGCTGTCCGGCTGTCCGACAACGGCCAGAGAAGCCTTCGAGCGGTCGAACACACGGCGGGCAAGGTTCAGGATATCATCTGCGGTCACGCGGTCGTAGGAATCGAGCACTTCCTCGATCTTGGATACCTCGCCGCGCAGCAGCTCACTGCGGCCGATGGTCATCATGCGGTTTCCTGTATTCTCCAGCCCCATCAGCAGCGTGGTCTTGGCCTGCTCGCGGCAGCGAGACAGTTCGTCCGGCGCCGGTCCGTTCTGACAGAATTCATCGAGTTCACGCAGGATAAGATCGAGCGCCTTGCGCTCGGTCTCCTGACCCAGACCGGTGTAGATGGACAGCAGACCGGTATCCAGATGCGGTGTGGTAAACGTGTACACCGAGTAGCACAGACCGTTCTGCTCGCGCACGCTCTGGAACAGGCGGGACGACATGCCGCCGCCGAGAATGGAGCTGAGCAGGTTCATTGCAAAGCGATCCTCGCTGACAAGCGATACGCCCGGGAAGGACAGGCACAGGTGGTTCTGCTCGATCTCCTTGTCCCTCAGGAACAGGCTCGGCTGGTAGGCTGCCGGTGTGATAACGTTTTTGCCCTCGCCCTGCATCTCGGAGAACAGC
>UROC01000082.1 GCA_900549345.1 uncultured Collinsella sp. | reverse complement strand
GAGCGCGTAGAGCAGCCGTCATTGGCGCCCAGATAGGCGTCAAGACGCTGACCAGCGGCATCGTCGGCAACAAGGATATGGATGTCGGCCATTAGCGCTCAGTCCTTTCGCGAATCTTGCGGGCACGCTCCCCACGTTGTTTAGCCTTGCGCTTGGCGCGGGCCTCGTCACGGGCGTTAAGCTCGGCGGTCGCATCGACCTCACGAGCCGCGGGGCTCAAGAACATGTAGCCAAAGAGGGCGAGCACGACGCCCAAGGTAATGCCGATATCGGCCACATTGAAGACGGGGAAGTCGATGAAGGTGGTAGCAATAAAATCGGTCACGAAGCCAAAGGCCAAACGATCGATCGCGTTACCGATAGCACCGCCCGCAACCATCGCCATGCCCACAACCTCAAGATGGGCGAGCTGAGGTGCACGAACGAGGTACACAAAAATAGCGATAATGACCGCCAACGCCAGCACGGCAAACGCGACACCATGCCCCTCGCCCATGCTAAAGGCGGCACCGATATTGCGGACAAACATAAAGTCGATAACACCGGGGATGACGGTCGCATGCAAGGCGTCGCCCACGGCACGAACCGCAAGCTTGGTCAGCTGGTCAAGAAGCAACACAACAAGTGCCACCCCACCAACAACACCCAACCGCCAACGCAAAGGCGGCGTCATATCCGCACCACGACCCAAATCAATCCCCTACCCTCAAAAACATCGAATTACGTTTAACGCAATTAACCATCTTATATTGCCACACGCAGAACGCACGACATATTCACCAACGCAAGCTAAATAACCAGCTAAAAACGAAAGCGGCATTCCGAAAAACAGAATGCCGCTTTTATTCAGCGGAGCAAATGGGCCGAAGGCGCCCAAATTCTCCCTATATCTAAAATGCCGAGTTACCGTGCCTTAAAGGGCATTCGCGCAGCGCTTGCAGATGTGAGCGTGGCCGTTGTACTCGCCGACGGTGGTGCGGTAGTTCCAGCAACGGTCGCAGCACTCGCCCTCGGCAGCCTCGATGGCAACGGAGAGCTCCTCGCCCTGGGTCAGTTCAACAACGGAGACGATGTAGAACTCGGCCAGGTCAACGGCCTTGTCGCCGGTCAGCAGCGCATACATCTCGGCGGGAACGACCGCCTTGACGCGGACCTGTTGGCTCTTAGTGAAGGTGCCGGCGGAGCGGGCATCCTCGAGGGCCTTGGTCACGGCGCTACGGAGCTCGAGCGAAGCCTCGAGCACGCCCTCAAACTCGTTGGCCTCGTCGACCGTGATGGGCGACTTGTACCAATCGAGCAGCGCGGCGTACTTCTGGTGATCGACGCAGCCGGCAGGCGCATAGGCCATGGCCTCGTCAACGGTGTAGGACAGAATCGGCTGCAGATCGCGCATGAGCATCGAGAAGAGCTCAGAGAGCACGGTCTGGGCGCTGCGGCGCTCGAGCGAACCGGGCTTGTCGCAGTACAGACGATCCTTCAGGGCGTCGAGGTACACGTTGGAAAGCTCGGTAACCACGAAGTCGTAAAGCGCACGGTAAGCGCGCGGGAACTCGTAGCAAGAGTAAGCGTCATCGACCTCGGCCTGGACCTGGGTCAGACGGGCAACCATGAGCTTGTCGAGCGGCAGCAGGTCGGCAAAGGCGACGCCGTCGGTTTCGGGCTCAAACTGACCCTCGAGCTCGGAGAGCAGGAAGCGCAGCGTGTTGCGGAAACGACGGTAGGCATCGGACGTACGGGCAAGGATCTCGTGGTCGATGGACACGTCGGAGCTGGTATCGACGGAGGCGACCCACAGGCGGATGATGTCGGCGCCCATCTCGTCGCAGACCTTGTTGGGGTCGATGACGTTGCCGAGCGACTTGGACATCTTACGGCCCTGGCCGTCGAGGGTGAAGCCCTGCGAGACGACCGCCTTGTACGGAGCGTGGCCGTTGGCGCCCACCGAGGTGAGCAGCGAGCTCTGGAACCAACCGCGGTGCTGGTCGGAGCCCTCGAGGTACACATCCGCCGGATACTCCAGCTCGGGACGGTACTCGCAGACGGCCTTCCAGGAGACGCCGGAATCCCACCACACGTCGAGGATGTCCTTATCGGCCTTGAGGTGATGGCCACCGCACTTGGGGCAGACGCAGGCCTCGCCAAGATAGCTCTCGGGAGCGTCGGTGAACCAGGCGTCGGAGCCCTTCTCGTGGAAGAGCTTGATGACGGCGTCGAGCGTGGCGTCGTTCATGACCTTCTCGCCGCAGTCGGCGCAGGTGTAGCTGGGGATAGGCACGCCCCAGTTGCGCTGACGGCTGATGCACCAGTCGGGACGCTGCTCGACCATTGCGCCAATGCGGTTAGCGGCGTGAGCCGGATACCACTTGACGTTCTCGCGGACCTCCTTGCCAGCCTGCTCGCGCAGACCGGTCTTGTCCATCGAGACAAACCACTGGTCGGTAGCACGGAAGAGCACCGGGTGCTTGCAGCGCCAGCAGTGCGGATAGCTGTGCGTGATCTTCTTCTCGAGGACCAGGGTGCCGCGCTCGCGCAGGAACTCGATGATGTGCGGGTTGGCCTCATCGGTGTCCATACCGCTGAAGGGGCCACCGGTGCCAAACTCCTCACCGGTGTAGAACTTGCCGTCGTCATCGACCGGCATGCAGATGTCGGTGATGCCCTCCTTGAGGCAGGCAAAGTAGTCGTCGACGCCGTGGCCGGGCGAGTTGTGGACGATACCGGTACCGTCGTCGACACCGACGTAATCGGCCAGCAGCGCCACGCCCTCAACGCCATCAAAAATCGGCTGCTTGTAGTGGATGTGGTGGAAGGTCTCGGCGGGAACCACATAGGGCTTGCCGTCGACCATGACCGGGGTGTACTCCCAGCCAAACTCCTCGCAGCACTTGGGAGCCAGGTCCTCGAGCATGACCTCGGCACGACCATCGTGCTCAACGGCGACATAGGCGGCGCCGGGCTTGAGGGAAACGGCCTGGTCGGAGGGGATGGTCCACGGCGTGGTCGTCCAGATGATGAAGTCGACCGGGCCGTCGAAGTCCTCGAGGCCGGCGGGCTTGGAGGTCATCTCAAAGCGCACGAAGATGGACGGGCTCGTCTCGTCGGAGTACTCGATCTCGGCTTCGGCGAGTGCGGTGTGGCAGTGCTTGCACCAGTGAACCGGCTTGTGGCCGCGATAGATCATGCCCTTGTCGAACATGGCCTTAAAGACCTCGATGTCGGCGGCGTCATGCTGGTGATAGAGCGTCAGGTAGGGGTTGTCCCAGTCGCCGAGCACGCCCAAGCGACGGAAACCGGCCTTCTGAAGCTCAATGTTCTCGACAGCGAACTCGTTGCAGAGCTCACGAATCTTGGCCGTGGGGGTCTGGTTGAACTTCTCGGTGCCAAGCTTCTCCTCGACCTTGTGCTCGATCGGCTGGCCGTGGCAGTCCCAACCGGGGACGTAGGGAACCTCATAGCCCTGCATCATCCAGTAACGGTTGATCATGTCCTTGGAGATCTTGTTCATGGCGTGGCCGATGTGGATCGGGCCGTTGGCGTACGGAGGGCCGTCGTGCAGCACGAACTTCTTGTGACCCTCGTTCTTCTTCAGAACCTGCTCGTAGACCTTGTTGTCCTGCCAGTCCTTGAGTCGCTTGGGCTCGGACTTGGAAAGACCGGCACGCATGGGAAAACCGGTCTTGGGCAGATTCATCGTCTGCTTGTACTCGTTTGCCACGGTACCCCTTTCTTGTCATGGGCGCGCACGCCCTCTGGGCACCAAAAAGCGCCCGTCCCTACAAGCTGGGACGAAGCGCCACAAACGGGCTGCACGCCCGCAAAAGCTCTTCGCTTAACCACCCAGCTTAGATGCCCTCGCCCGCGTATTCGCGCGCTCGCATCCGTTACTCGGCTGGTCTGTATCGACGACCATCTCGGCGATGTCTACTAAGACGAACCTACGCGGCACGTCCGTTGGGACCGCAGCTCCGGGGTGATTTTCATCGGTCGCATGCACGGGTTCTCAGCGCTCCCCGCTCTCTGTAGCATGCGGACGGCCGACTACTCGTCCCCATCAACGCTTATGCGGAGTATGCTAGCACGTTCCACACCGGCGAAAAACCCTCAACACTGGTTTTATACGTTCGAAATTTCTTGCGGCCGTGGACCTTCTCTTGGAGCAAAATACCTGTAAGCACTTTATCTAACGAAAGAAGGCTGCTATGCGCACGATTGGAATGAGCGACTACACCGTCGGCGAGGACTGCTTTGACGAGCTGCCCGGCGCACTGGACGAGTACGGAGCGACCAAGGTCGCGATTATCGGTGGTAAACGAGCACTGGCAGCGGCGCTTCCCGGTATCGAAGCGGCGCTGGAGGGCACCGACGTCGAGATTCTGGAGACGCGCGTCTACGGCACCAACAGCACGCGTGCCAATATCGCCAAGGTTGTGAACTCCCCTGCCTGCCAAGAAGCCGACGTTCTTATCGCATGCGGCGGCGGCAAGGCGCTCGACACCGTCAAGACAGCGGCCATCGAGCTCAAGAAGATCGTCTTTACGGTACCGACGATCTGCTCCAACTGCTCGGCCGCGACCGCCATTGCCGTTGTCTACAACGACGACGGCTCGCTCGAGGGCTATTCGTACCCAAACCGCCCCGCGCACATCTTCATCAACCCCAAGATCATCGCCGAGGCTCCGGCGGAGTACTTCTGGGCGGGCGTGGGCGATGCCCTGTCCAAGCAGCCCGAGGTCGAGTACGCCACGAGCGCCGGCAACCTGGAGCACACCGCCGGACTTGGCCTGGCACTCGCCCACACCTGCTCCGAGCCGCTGTTTACCTATGGCGTGCAGGGTCTAGAGGACGTGCGCCAGGACCTGTCGAGCGAGGCCGTCAAGCAGATCGCGCTCGACATCGTGGTCAACACGGGCTATGTCTCGAACCTGACCAACCAAAACGATTACTACTACAACTCGAGCGTGGCGCATGCGTTCTACAACGCCACGTGCAGCATCCCGCGCGAGGGCTCCTACCTGCACGGCGAGGTCGTGAGCCTGGGCGTGCTCGTGCTGTTTGCCTATACGGGCGATACCGAGAACCTTGAGCGCTACGCCGCCTTTAACAAGCAGATGGGGCTGCCCGTGACGCTTGAGCAGGTCGGCCTTTCCGAGGCCGATATCCTTGCCCTGTGCGAGTTCGCACACGCCACCAACGAGTGGAAGGAAGGCAATCCCGAGCCTTTCACCGACGAAAAGTTCGCCGCCGCCATCAAGGCCGCCACCGAGGAGGCCAGCAAGGCCTTCTATCCCATCGCGGAGAAGATGTATCAGCAGGCCAATCCCCAGGGTGGTCAGCAGCCTGGCCCCGACATGGGCGGCGCCCAGGCCGGTTCCGCCAGCTCCGATCCCAACGTGGTGGACGCCGATTATGAAGTGGTAGACGACGACAACCAGAAGTAAATTCGTCCGGTGAGCACGGGCCGGTCTGGAGTTGGCTCCTACGCAGTAGGGGGCGGCCCCCAGACCCGCCCGTTTCTCCCGTTAAGAGGTGATAGAACCCTATGCCAGAACAGAAACGAGATTATTATGAAGTCCTCGGCGTGTCCAAGGGCGCCACGGACGAGGAGATCAAGAAGGCCTACCGGAAAAAGGCCAAGCAGTACCACCCGGATCTGAATCCCGGCGACAAGACCGCCGAGGCCAAATTCAAGGAGGCCAATGAGGCCTACGAGGTATTGTCCGACAAGGATAAGCGCGCCCGCTACGACCAGTTCGGCCATGCGGGTGTGGATCCCAATTTCGGCGCGGGCGGACCCGGGGGCGGCTTTGGCGGCTTCGGCGGGTTTGACATGGGCGACATCGACCTGGGCGATATCTTCGGCTCCTTCTTCGGGGGCGGCTTCGGCGGCGGCTCCAGCCGTGCGCGCAGCGGCCCCATGAAGGGTGACACCCTGCGGGCGTCGGTCTCCATCAGCTTTGAGGAGGCGGCCTTCGGCTGTGAGAAGGAGATCACCCTCAACCGAACCGAACCCTGCGACGACTGCCACGGTACCGGCTGCGCGCCGGGTACCACAGCGGAGGTCTGCCCCGACTGCCACGGCAGCGGCCAGATCCGTATCCAGCGGGGCGGCGGGGCCTTTACCTTCGCCACCACCACCACCTGCCCCAAGTGCGGCGGCAAGGGCAAGATCATCCATCAGCCCTGCAAGAGCTGCGGCGGCGCAGGCAGCGTCCGCCGTCAGCGCAAGCTCACCGTCTCCATCCCCGCCGGCATCGACAACGGCCAGGCGGTCTCCCTCCGGGGACAGGGCGGCGCGGGCAAAAACGGCGGCCCGGCGGGCGATCTGCTCATCAGCGTCACCGTCCGCCCCCACGAATTCTTCAAGCGGGACGGCACGTCGGTCTATCTGGAGCACCCCGTCACCTTCCTCCAGGCCACGCTGGGGGCGGAGTTGGAGATTCCCACCATCGACGGCAAGGTGAAGTGGAGCCTGCCGGCGGGCACCCAGCCCGGCACCACCTTCCGCCTGCGGGGCAAGGGCATTCCCAGCGTCAACGGCCGGGGCCGGGGCGACCAGTACGTCACCGTGAACGTACAGGTGCCCACCGGCCTGACCCACGAACAGAAGGAGGCGCTGCGTGCCTATGGCGAAGCCATGGGCGAGCTTTCACCCGGTCCCATGGAGGGCGTAAAATCTTTCTTTGACAAAAAGAAGAAAAAGAAATAAACTAGAGGACGGGCAACTGCCCGTCCTCTAGTCTATTTCTGTCGTTGGAGGTGACCGCCCCCGTGGGCCCCATTCGTTATATTGTCATACTCTTTCCCGTCCTCACCCTGCTGGCGCTGCTGGGCTTCTTCTGCTGGTACTGGCGCACCCAGCGCTCTCCCCTGGCCCAGCAGCTCGCCCCCGCGCCGCAGCCGAAGCGCCGCTTCACCTTTGCCGGGCGGTGCCATCCCCTGGCGCGCCGGGATGCCATTCCCATCCTGCTCATCACCTGTATTTACGCCGTCACCGCCTTCGCCCACTTGGGCTCCCTCCAGGCGCCCCAGAGCGCCTGGGACTTCGGGGACGGGGAATCGGCCACCTTCTCCCTGCCGGAGAGCGTCCAGGTGTCCAGGCTGTGGTACTACCCCAACCTGGGCACCGGCAAATACCAGGTGGAGATCTCCGCCGACGGCACCCAGTGGCTCACCCTCTGGAGCCGGACGGAGACCGATGAAACGGGCAGTGAGGAGACCGTCTACTACTGGGCCGACCCGGAGGGCTACGGCGAGAGCTACGCCATGACCCAGAACTACAATCAGCTCTTCAAGTGGAATGAACTCACCTTCGAAAACCCCCAGTATATCCGATACCTGCGCATCACCGGCCAGGCCAATAAGGGCCTGCTGGAGCTGGGAGAGGTGGCCCTGTTCGACCTGGAGGGGAACCGGGTGAATCTGTCCGCCTCGGCCAGCCCCCTCTTCGACGAGCAGGAGACGGTACCCGAAAAGACCACCTATTACGACTCGGCCTACTTTGACGAGATCTACCACCCCCGCACCGCCTGGGAGCACATCCGGGGCATTGAACCCTATGAGATCTCCCACCCGCCCCTGGGCAAGCTGATCATGGGCGTCGGTATCCGCCTGTTCG
>UROC01000081.1 GCA_900549345.1 uncultured Collinsella sp. | reverse complement strand
GGAAGGTTTCAGCTTCGGAAGCGTAGCGACGGCTTTCATCAGCCGCTCGTAGCCTTTCTCGGCAGCCTGAAGCGCCTCGTTCGAAAAGTCGAGCGTGCCGCGATAATGAGTCTTGACCTTCTTGCCCTGGTTGGACATGGTAACCTCCGTGATAAGGGCGGCGCACAACGCGGGCCGCCGTGAACATATGGCGCTAACTATACCCTAGTCATACAATTCAAGGACAGTTTGCAAAGAAACGCTGCAACCGGAGGAACCATGGCATATCCCGTATTTGACCTACACTGCGACACCGCCGACCGCATCGGCTGGGCCACGCTCGATCTCGACCTGCGCTTTACCGCCGGCACCGACGGTTATTTCCCCGGCGACGAAACGCATCCGCAAGATTTCGACCTCATCGAGGGCAACGCCTGCGCCATCTCGCTCGCAAAGATCGGCAACACGCCGTGGGCACAGTGCTTCGCCACGTTTGTCCCCGACGAGATTCCCACCGCCCACGCCGCGCGCTTCCAGGCGCAGATCATGGCACACATGAGCGGCCAAGCAATGCTCAACCACGACCGCATGGTCAACGTACGCAACGCCGCAGACATTCGCCCCGCGCTCAAAGACGGCAAGGTCGCCTGCATCCACACCATCGAAAACGCCACGTTCTTTGCCGAGGACCCCGCGCTGATCGAGGTGCTCAAGAGCCTGGGCGTACTCATGTCATCACTCAGCTGGAATGCGCAGGGACCGCTCGCGAGCGGCCACGACACCCACGCCGGTCTCACCGCCGCCGGTATCGAGGCGCTTACGCAGATGGAGCACGCCGGCATGGTGCTCGACGTCTCCCACCTCAACGATGAGTGCTTTGACGAGGTTGTCGCCCATGCCACGCGCCCCTTCGTCGCCAGCCACTCCAACTCCCGCACCGTCTGCGGCGTCAAGCGCAACCTCACCGACGACCAGTTCCGCACCATTCGCGACATGGGTGGCATCGTCGGCCTCAACTACTGCAGCGAGTTCCTTTCCAACGACGCAACCGACAAAACCGCCGCAGACGTCACCTTCGACCAGCTGGCGGCACATATCGAGCACTGGCTCGACCTGGGCGGCGAAGATGTCATCGCACTCGGCGGCGACTGGGACGGCGCCAAGGTACCCGACTTCCTCTCTGATGCCAGCAAGATGCCCGAATTCCAGAACATGCTCTCCAAGCACTTTGGCAAGACCGTGATGCAAAAGCTCTGCAGCGACAACGCGCTCGCCTTCTTCGAGCGCTATTAAGAGCGCAATTAATTTCGCATCCCTTGAGCGGGCCGGCATGCCGAGCGGTCGACATGCCGGCCCGTCCCCAATCTGAAGGATCACATTTGACGCAGCAATTTACGATTTCCGTACCCCGACCGGATGGAACGCTCATCCCCGTCGTCGTTACCAAAAAGCGCGTCAAGAACTTTAACCTACGCGTCACATCGAGCGGCGAGGTCCACGCCAGCGCACCGCTCGGCGCCAGCCACGAGCGCATCGAAGCGTTTGTGAAGCGCAACAGCGCCTGGATTATCAGCCGACTTGCCCAACGTGAGCAACGTCAGGCGACAGCGCGAGAGCCGCTCAGCCCCTCGTCCATCATTGCACTTTGGGGCAAGCCCATCACGGTACAGGACGCACTCGATCACAACTTTGCATCGCCCGCACCGCGACCCAAGCAGGCCACCTTCGCAAGTTTTATGGGTACCGACGAATCGGACGAAAGCCCACAGGCCAAGCGGCGCGCAATCCTCGACGGCCTAACGTCCGACGAGCTCCAAGCCCACATCGACCAGCTCTACGCGTCCGAGGTCACCGCAGCGCTACGCGACATCGTGCACGCGTACGAAATCGCAATGGGCGTCACCGTGGCCCGCGTCTCCGTGCGCAGCATGAAAACGCGTTGGGGCTCCTGCACACCCAAAACCGGCGCCATTCGCATCGCGCGCGAGCTCGCCGCCTACCCTGTCGAATGCCTCGACATGGTTGTCGCCCACGAGCTCGTCCATCTGCTCGAGCCGAGCCACAATCAGCGCTTTCACGCCCTGCTCGACACGTACTGTCCCAACAATAGAGCACTGTCTCAGCGGCTCAAGCAGCCACCCCTCAACAAGCTCTAGCGTCGACTAGCGCACGCGCTCGATCTCGACGCCGCAGCTTGCCAGGGGCAGGCCAACAGGAGCCCACGGCTTATCGAGCTTTATGCGCACACCAAGCAGCGAGGGATAACGGCGCAGCAGCATCTGGGCTGTCCCCTCGGCTGCCGCCTCGATGAGCTTAAACGTATGCTCGCGCAGATAGCCATCGACATCGTGGCACACCGAGCCGTAGTCAATCGAGGCGTCCAGGTTATCGTGCTCCCCCGCCGCGCGCAGGTCGGCATAGAGCACCAGAGAAACGATGAACTTCTGACCCAGCGCGTTCTCCTCGGGATACACGCCATGGTTGGCAAAAACCTCCAGGCCGTCAATGACAATACGATCGGCATGGCGCAAATCGTCATAGCTCACGTGAGGCACCGCCGTTGCGGTGGATATTTCGCCCCTTCCACGGCGGGCGAGCTCGGCGCCTTCGGTCTTGGTGGCATTCTCGGGCAGTTTCTTGTTACTCAACGCGATCGTCTCCTTCGTTTAGAACCCCGACCGCGCAAACTAACTACACGCGAATCGACAGGTTCTTTTTATCATCGCTCCAGTTGCAAGCGTTGCGCGCGGGGCATGCAAAGCAGGCACGCGACGCTTTGTCGGCTGCATAGAGCAGACGCTCAAGCGGTTGGCTGTTCACGCGCAGCTTTCGATGGCCCAGAATGGCCGTCTTAATGGCTGCGGCATCGGCCGGCTCAAACGCCACGTCATCGGGCATGCCGCCGAGAATCGCATCAGCGACGCGTTCGCTTGCAACATCATGGGATATACCCGATTCATACTGTTCATCTTTGCCGATATCGTGAAGAAGTGCCGTGGCGTAGATGACCTCGCGGTCAAATTCGAGCTGCTCCTCGAGATTCTTGATCCACATAATGCGAGCGACATCGAGCAGATGGTCAATACCGTGGCGGCAGAAGATGCGCCCCGATTCCAACTGTGCAATGTTGCCCAGGTGCCGCCGGAACAGCCCGTTGGCACAAATGTAATCAATGCGAGACATGGCGCCAAAGGGGGCCAGGCCCGAAGCCATAAAGCCGCGACGCGACGTCCCCTCATCGGTCTTCGATGTAAAGTCGTTGACGACTCTCATGGTTAACGGTCCAGCATCCTAAAGAAACGCTCCTCGAGCGCGGGATCGGTCTCAAAGACGCCGCGGCGAGCGAGCGTCACGGTCTTGGTGCCGGGCTTTTGCACGCCACGCATCGTCATGCACATATGCTCGGCCTCCATCAACACAATCGCTCCCTGGGGAGCGAGATACTCCATGAGGGCATCGGCAACCTGCGCACACAGCTGCTCCTGCAGCTGCAGACGGCGGGCATAAACCTCAACCGTGCGAGCAAGCTTGGAAAGCCCGGCCACCCGACCGTTAGGGATATAACCAATGGCGGCCTTGCCATAAAACGGCAGCAGATGATGTTCGCACAGCGAGTAGAACGTGATGTCGCGCTCGATAACCAAATCGTTCGAAGCGACGGCAAAGGTTTTGGACAGGTGCTCCTCGGCACTCTGGTCCACACCGCCGGCGATCTCGCCATACATACGGGCAACGCGCGCCGGGGTCTCCAGCAGGCCCTCACGAGTTGGATCCTCGCCTATGCCCTCAAGCAACAGCTTAATGGCGGCCTCGACTTTTTCCTGATCGACCATCTGGGCCTCACTTTTCCGATTTCACGTTCGCGCTATGGTACCACGCCCTCCGGCATCGACCACAAGCTACATAGTATGGGTCGAATAGACCGGATCATCGCGCCAAAGTTCAACCGCATCACAAAGCGCAACGCCCTCGCGCTCAGCACGGGCGCGCGTAGCGTTCATATCGATCACGCGCTGGTTGCTCGAGCCCCTAAAGCGCAGCGTGATATCGTACAGGTCCTGAACAAACGGGCCGTCCACCAACATGTCGAGGCAGGCAAGAATGCGGTCCGTCACCTCGGTATGATGACGACCACCCGGCATAAGCTCCTCGAGCACGTCACCGGTAAAGCACCAAATGGTCTTCCCCGACCCCACTGGATAGGCCGCGCGAACACGCTCGACAAACTCAACGAGCCCCGCCTGATTCTCGGGCTCCATGGGCTCGCCGCCCAGAATCGTCAGACCATCGATAAAGGGATGATCGAGACTCTTGATAATCTTGTCCTCGACGGCACGATCGAACGGCTCACCCGCAGCAAAGTCCCACGCAACAGAGTTAAAGCAATTCTTGCACCCACGACGGCACCCGCTTACAAACAGAGAAGTACGAACGCCTTCTCCATCAGCAATGTCGAAATACTTAATGTTCGCGTAGTTCATAGGTAACTCTCCCGGGAGGCCGGGACATATCATCCCGTCCTCAAACATTCTCGGCCTGCGGCCTGCGAAACTGCGGGCGGGACGATATGTCCCGGCCTCATGCAAAGGGTAACTCAATGAACGAAGCGAACATCGAGCATAGGGTTCGAGGTCCAATAAAAACTGGGTTGCGGCTCAACCACCATCGCAAGTAAATCGCAGCTGCAACTCGAATTATTTCCGCTAAGAACTTCGAGGAGTGAGCAGACTGCGCGCTGCATCTCAGCTACATCAACTTGGCTGCCCTGTAGCGAGGCCCCGGACCTTTGCTCGATATGAGTTCCGCACGAACAGGAGGCGCCAGTGGCGCCTCCGTCGTGAGCCAGGACTGTCCGAAATAGCGAGTAAAGGTCCGGGGCCTCGCTACGGGGCAGCCTGGGATGGTTATTAGAGATGCAGCACGCGGTCGCGGATCTCCTCGGTTCGACCCTGGTTCCAGAACTGGGTACCGATGTAGCCGCACGTACGACGAGCGACGTTCATCTTCTCCTGGTCTCGGTTGCCGCAGTTGGGGCACTCCCACACCAGCTTGCCATCGTCCTCAACAATCTTGATCTCGCCATCGTAGCCGCACACCTGGCAGTAGTCGCTCTTGGTGTTGAGCTCGGCGTACATGATGTTGTCGTAGATGTACTGCATCACGCGAATGACAGCCTTGAGGTTGTCCTGCATGTTGGGAACCTCAACGTAGGAGATAGCACCGCCCGGCGAAAGCTGCTGGAACATGCCCTCGAACTTGAGCTTGTCGAATGCGTCGATCTCCTCGGACACGTGGACGTGGTAGCTGTTGGTGATGTAGCCCTTGTCCGTCACGCCCGGGATGATGCCAAAACGACGCTGTAGGCACTTGGCGAACTTGTAGGTCGTCGACTCAAGCGGGGTCCCGTACAGCGAGAAGTCAATATCGCTTTCTGCCTTCCACTCGGCGCACTTGTCGTTCATGCGCTGCATAACCGCCATGGCAAAGGGCGTGCCCTCCTTCTCGGTGTGGCTGTGACCCGTCATGTACTTGACGCACTCATACAGACCGGCATACCCCAGGCTGATGGTGGAATAGCCGCCCACGAGCAGCTTATCGATCGTCTCGCCCTTCTTCAGACGCGCCAGGGCGCCGTACTGCCAAAGAATCGGTGCGGCATCCGAAAGCGTACCCATCAGACGCTCATGACGGCACAGCAGGGCGCGGTGGCACAGCTCAAGGCGCTCGTCGAAGATCTTCCAGAACTTGTCCATGTCCTGATGCGAGCTCAGCGCGACATCGGGCAGGTTAATGGTCACAACACCCTGGTTAAAGCGACCATAGTACTTGGGCTTGGTCGGGTCATAGTTCAGCGCGTTGGCAACATTGTTAAAGCCGTTACCGGAGCGGTCGGGCGTCAGGAAGCTACGGCAGCCCATGCAGGTATAGCAGTCGCCGTTGCCCGCGGTCTCGCCCTTCGACAGTTTGAGCTCGCGCATCTTCTTCTCGGAGATGTAGTCGGGCACCATGCGCTTGGCAGTGCACTTCGCAGCCAGCTGAGTCAGGTAGAAGTACGGGGAATCCTCGTAAACGTTATCGTCCTCGAGCACGTAGATAAGCTTGGGGAACGCCGGAGTGATCCACACGCCGGCCTCGTTCTTAACGCCCTCATAGCGCTGACGGAGCGTCTCCTCCACGATCATGGCAAGGTCGTGCTTCTCCTGCGCCGAGCGAGCCTCGTTGAGATACATGAAGACCGTCACGAACGGCGCCTGGCCATTCGTGGTCATTAGGGTCACGACCTGATACTGAATCGTCTGAACGCCGCGACGGATCTCGTCACGCAGACGGTCCTCAACGACCTCGCGGACCTTCTCGGCAGATGCCGAAACGCCGAGCTCCTCGAGCTCGCGGGCGACCTCACCTCAACAAAGGGGGCGAGATGGGTCAGCGAGATAGACTGGCCGCCGTACTGGGAGGATGCAACCTGGGCGATGATCTGTGTCGCGATGTTGCAGGCCGTCGAGAAGCTGTGCGGCTTCTCAATCAGCGTACCCGAGATAACAGTACCGTTCTGGAGCATATCCTCCAGGTTCACCAGATCGCAGTTATGCATGTGCTGGGCAAAGTAGTCGGAATCGTGGAAATGGATCAGGCCCTCATTATGGGCATCCACGATCTCCTGGGGCAGCAGCACGCGCTGGGTCAGGTCCTTGGAAATCTCGCCGGCCATATAGTCGCGCTGAACGGAGTTGACGGTCGGGTTCTTGTTGGAGTTCTCCTGCTTGACCTCTTCGTTATTGCACTCGATGAGCGACAGAATCTTGTCGTCGGTCGTGTTCTTTTGGCGCTTCAGGCTCTGAACATAGCGATAGATGATGTAGTGGCGGGCAACCTCGTAGCAGTCGAGACGCATGATCTCGTCCTCGACCAGATCCTGAATCTCCTCGACCGAAACAGTGTGGCCCGCGTTCTCGCATGCCTCGGCGACGTTTTGCGCCGCATAAACCACCTGGCGGTCGGTAAGACGAGAGCCCTCCTCGACCTCCAAGTTGGCGGCGCGAATCGCATTGACGATCTTATCGATGTCAAAGACAACCTCGGTGCCGCTGCGCTTGATGATCTTCATCCTCTTGCCTCTTTCGCGTCGTAGTCTCATTGCGTTTCAGAGCCAAACGATGCCCGGCAGGGCTTGCCCCCGTCTTGAGGCGCCGTCGCGCAATCTGTGTTCTCGATAAACCATAAGCCTCCATGCGGACATTCCCAGGAGCCGATCAAGCGGCTCAAGGACACGTTCAAAAGAGGCAGTTAAGGTCTTCGTTCTCTGTCCGCCATCTATCATACGACAAAGAGGCATCTATATCCTGTATTCTTTTTTTAGGTCAAACACAACATATAGTGTTTCAGCAGGTCAAAGCAATTGGTCATTTTGCAGACGCATTAATTATGAGGGGTTCTTGGCAAGTCGGTAAAACGTTACCAACACGGCTACCTGCATGGCAGTTATAAAACCCCCTTAGTCAAGCCGCTGACAAATCCTACCAAAACCAAGCCGCTCACGCCAAAAGAATCCAAAAGATTATGCTTGACCAACATGTAGCGGTCGTGCCTTGCTGAGCCTCATGCAACCGCGGCACGAATCCTTGAAAGATATGTGTATGCAAACGGAGAAGATGAGAGTTTCCTAGGATGACTACTGAGAAGCATCCCGGAAGATCAAAAACTCGATATTAAAACTCGATATTTGGTGACGTATTTGGCGACCCATTTGGCGACCAAAACAAAACAGCTCAGAGGCTAAGCCTCTGAGCTGCGAACATTTGGTGGGCGTTAGAAGATTTGA
>UROC01000080.1 GCA_900549345.1 uncultured Collinsella sp. | reverse complement strand
TCATGCCGTCCTCTTTGAATGACAAGTTGTCGCTCTGGTGCCCGCGCAGCGTCGGCCAGTTACGGCGTTTGGTAAAACGCCGTAACTACTAAGACTCGATGTAGTCCTTCAGCTTGCTGCTGCGGCTCGGGTGGCGGAGCTTGGCCAAGGTCTTGGACTCGATCTGGCGGATACGCTCGCGCGTGACGCCAAACTCGCGGCCGACTTCCTCGAGCGTGCGGGGATGCCCGTCGACAAGGCCAAAGCGCAGCTCGATAACCTTGCGCTCACGATCGGCAAGCGAGTCGAGCACCTGAGTGAGCTGCTCCTGCAACATGGAGAAGCTGGCGGCATCGGGCGGAACGATAGCCTGGGAGTCCTCGATAAAGTCGCCCAGCTGGGAATCCTCTTCCTCGCCGATGGGGGTCTCGAGCGACACGGGCTCCTGCGAGATCTTCTGGATCTCGCGGACGCGGTCGGCGCTCATGTCCATCTCGGCACCGATCTCCTCGGGGGTCGGGTCGCGACCCAGGTCCTGAAGGAGCTGGCGCTGCACGCGGACGAGCTTGTTGATAGTCTCAACCATATGCACGGGAATACGGATGGTACGGGCCTGATCGGCAATGGCGCGCGTAATGGCCTGACGGATCCACCACGTGGCGTACGTGGAGAACTTAAAGCCCTTCTGGTAGTCGAACTTCTCGACGGCGCGGATCAGACCGAGGTTGCCCTCCTGGATCAGGTCAAGGAACAGCATGCCGCGGCCGACATAGCGTTTGGCGATGGAGACGACCAGACGCAGGTTTGCGCTGATGAGTGCCTGCTTGGCTTCGAGGCCCACGTTCTCAATGCGCGTAAGACGACGCATCTCGGCACGCGTGAGCTCGAGCTCGCCGGCATCGGCAGCCTCGAGCTTCTCGGTGGCCTCGAGACCGGCCTCGATCTTCATGGCCAGATCGACCTCTTCGGAGGCGGTCAGCAGGTCGACCTTGCCGATCTCCTTGAGGTACATACGAACCGGATCGCCGGTCAGCATCACCGTGGAGGCATCGATGCCACGCACGCGGGAGCGTGAACGGGACGTGCGCACGGTGCGCTTCTTCTTGCTCTTGGAAGAACCCATCTCGGCATCGGCCTGACGGGCCATCTTGAGCTCGTGATCGTCGAGCGAGCCGGAATCGTGCTCGTCGTCGTCATCGAAATCGTCGGTATCGTTATCGTCATCGTCGACGTCCATGGGGGCGTCGTCGTTACCGCTCGCGGAGATAATCTGGATGCCGCTGTTGCGCAGCGCGGAATACACCGCGGTGAGCTGCTCGTCAGAAACATCGATATCCTTCAGGGCGACCTGAATCTCGTCCTCGGTTACCGAAGTCCTGTTTGAGCCGTTGCCCATGAGCTTTGCAACGTAGGATTCCAGCCCAGTACCCGTGCTCTCAGTCTTTTTTGGCACAGATTCTCCCTTCATAGTCCACAGGACTCAATACTTTAGCACACACATAGGCGTCTATACCCAAAAAGAGGACTGGATATAGGCGAGAATACGCTGGTTGACCACAACATCTAGGCCTGTTCGGTGCCTGCGGCCTCCAGACCGATCAAACGGAACGGGTCCGCCACGCCGCCGATAGACTTTTGCAGCTCGCGTTGACGCTGCGAATCCTGCGCGGCCTGCACGGTCAACGCGCGACGGGCCTCATCATCGAGCGAACGGTCCTGGCGCAGCTTGGCCTGTGCGGCACGCATGCGGCGCTTGATGGTGTAGAGCTCGAGCGTATCGAGCATGAACACGATGTTCGTCTCGGTGGGGTGCTTGCTCGTCGCGGAGATGCGCCCGGCACTCACAAGCGTTGCCGCCTCGGGACAGACCGAGCGCGCCGCATCCATGCAGGCTGCAGGATCGGTTCCCGGCGGCGTTGCCAGAACGGCCCATGCGATGGACTCGTGACGTGGGTCAACCCACTCGATAGAGCAGATGCGGTCGGCATACGTGCGGAACAGGTCGGGGTAGCTCGTGAGCATCGTCAACAGCTCGCGCTCCCCTGCCAAGGACTTGCGCTCAAGATCAGTAAGAACCATCGGCGCCGCCGCAGCCGGAGCGCCCGAACCATCAGTCACAGGCACAGCACCCATACCATCAGGCACATCGATCGGCGGCAGGTCGTCGACGACCTCCACGGGCGCGGCACCGTAGGCATCGAGCGGGACGTAGTCATACGGCTCTTCTTCGACCGGCGCGGACACCGGCGGCGTCGCGCCCGATGCCCAAGCACCGCGAGATGCCCCCTGCGAACCAGACGTCCGACCGCCCGCGCTACCAGAGCTGGCGTTCATAGTTCTGCTCACGACGTCGTTCCGCGTCTTCGCGCTTGGCGACATCGCGAAACACGCGACCCGAACTCGCGCGAACCGTCTCCAGATCCAAACCCAGCAGATCGGCAATCTGGATAAAGTATGTGTCGATCATATAGCTATCGCGCAGCGGATAGATAAGCGTCAGCGCATCTTCCAGCGCCTTGGCACGACCGCCCGGCGTGGTGATGTCACTCGACTCCTGCAGCGAACGGTAGACAAAGTCCATGAGCGGCTCGGCAGCGTCGATGCGCGCCTGAAGCTCCTGTCCACCATGCGCCGTGATGAACTCCATGGGGTCGTTGCCGTCGGGCAGCACCACGCAGCGCAGGTCCATCGAATCCTGCTCGATAAATTGAATCGCGCGACGGGCGGCCTTCTGGCCCGCGGCATCGCCATCGAACATATACACGATACGCTTGGCAAAGCGGGTGAGCGTCTTGACGTGATGCTCCGTGAGCGCGGTGCCCAGCGTGGCGACAACGTTTTTGATCCCCGCCTCCCAGCAGGCGATACAATCGGTATAGCCCTCCACCACGATGGCCGTATCCTGCGCGACGATAAACTCCTTGGCCCAGTTAAAGCCATAGAGGTTTCGCTTTTTATGGAACACGCTCGTCTCGGCGGTGTTGAGGTACTTGGGTTGGCCGTCACCCATGATGCGCCCGCCAAAGGCAATGTTGTGACCCTGCTCGTCAAAGATGGGAAACATCACGCGGTCGTAGAAGCGGTCGGCAAGCCGCCCGCGCCCGCGGCTCACGGCAACGTTGGCGTCGATCATCTCCTGCGGGGTAAAACCCGCCTGGGACAGGTGCGACACCAGCGCGTTGCGGCCCGGTGCAAAGCCCAGGCAGTAGCGGCGGCAGACGTCGCCACCCATACCACGGCTGGCAAAGTACTCGCGTGGACGGCCGTCCTTACCGCGCATAAGCATGGTGTGGTAGAACTGGGCGGTCTCGGCACACAGATCGTAGATGCGGGCACGCTTGGTACCGCGCTCGCGACGATCTCCGGTGTCATGCAGCTCAATACCCGCACGATCGGCCAAATAGCGGATTGACTCGGGAAAGCTCAGGTTTTCGCGCTTCATGATATAGGTGAAGACGTCGCCGCCTTCGCCGCAGCCAAAGCAGTGCCAGACCTGCGTAGCGGGGATAATGTGGAAAGAAGGCGTCTTTTCGCCATGGAAGGGGCAGCAACCCCAAAACTCATGGCCGCGGGGCTTGAGCTCAACCGTTTCCTGCACGATGGCAACTAAGTCGGACGCAGCGCGTACCTGGTCTTTTTCCTCATCGCTAATCACGGATACTCACCCCCTGCTCGCCCAAGTTGTGACGAATATCCTCGATATTACCCTCGACGGTCGAGATCAACTCATCCAGCGATTCGAACACACGCGAGGGACGCAGCCAGCGCGTAAACGCCAGCGAAACGGAAGCGCCGTACAGGTCGCCCGTATAACCAATTAAGTTAGCCTCGAGATGCGATGAAGCGGCATCGTCGGCATACGTCGGCGGCAGGCCGACATTAACGGCAGCGGGCCACGCGATGTCATCGACGAGCACCAGACCCTCATACACACCATCGGCAGGCACCTGAATGCCGTCGGGAACCTGCAGGTTTGCCGTGGGAAAGCCCATGTCAGAACCCTCGTGACGGCCACGAATAACACCGCCACGCAGCATATACGGGCGGCCGAGCAACTCAGCAGCAAGCTCCACATGGCCCTGTCCCAGCTCATGACGAATGCGGGTGGCGCAAATGGCCTCACCGCCCTCGCAAAGCAGGTCGTGACCATACACGTCAACGCCGCGCTCGGAACCCCAAGAGCGCATCTCGGCAACACCAGAAGCACCGCCACGACCCAGCCTAAAGTCGCTGCCAACGCGAATCGAACGAATGTCGACCAGACGCGACACCAGCGAGAGAAAAGCAACATGGTCGAGTGCCGCAACCTCAGGCGTAAAGGGAACGGCCACCACCGCATCGACCCCGGTCTGAGCCAAGGCATGTAGACGGTCGGCCGTCGTCATCAATTTTTGAGCGGGCGAAGGACTCACCACAACGTCCGGATCGGGATCGAAAGTGACCACGACCGCCTTGCAATCATGGGCGCGCGCATCGCTAACAAGCGCCGCAATGAGCTCCTGGTGTCCACGGTGAACGCCGTCGAACACGCCGATGGCAATCGATGCGGCACCCAGGTGCTCACACTTATCAAACGCATCGGCAGTAACGATGTGAGCCACGTCCGACTCGCCCGCGAAAAAAATACGCGCGAGCTCGTGAGCGGACAACATCACCGAACACCGCCGATTGCCTGCGGAAACACGTGCTCCATGACAAAGCGGCCACCCTCGATGCGGGCGAGCGCCTTGAGTCCCCCATCGAGCACCAACGCAAAAGGCGACTTCGAGGTATCGAAATCGGCAAGCGCACGCTCAACGGGAATGCGTCGACCGCAGAGCAGATCGTCGGCAAGATTGCCCGGCAAGTCAACACGCGTGGCGCCCAGGGCCGCAATGGGATCCAGGGCAAAGCCAGCCGCGGACTCGGGAGAAAACTCCTCGACCGCATGACAAGCGCCAATGGAAACAACACCGGAGGCCGTGCGGCGCAGCGCGGAAATGTGCGCGGCGCTCTCGCAGGCGCGGCCCAAATCGCGAGCGAGCGCACGGATATAGGTACCCTTGCTCACTGAGAACGCCACGGTCCACACACACGTATCACCTTCGCCTCCCACGGCGATCAGGTCGGCGGCATAGACCTCGACGGGGCGCGGAGGTAGGTCCACCGCATTGCCCTCGCGAGCAGACTTGTAGGCGCGAACGCCATTGACCGAGATAGCCGAAAACGCCGGCGGCACCTGCATCTGCGGACCCAGCAAAGCGGCCAAGCGCTCACGGGCATAGGCAGGATCGCGGAGCTCGTTGGCAACAGCCACCGTGCGGACCGCCTCGCCCTCCGCATCATCGGTATTGGTCTCGGCGCCAAACGAGATGTCGGCGACATAGCTTTTGGTATCGAGGGTTAGCATGCCCAGCAAACGAGTAGCCTGGCCAACACCCACCACCATGACACCCGATGCCATGGGGTCGAGCGTGCCGGCATGGCCGACGCGACGCTCATGGAGGGCGCGCCGACATTGCGAGACCACATCGTGGGACGTGCAGCCCACCGGCTTATCGACGGCGAGCAGCATATTCAGTTGAGAAGGCGTACGACGAGCCATGTACCATCCAAAAAGTTAAAGCTCGACGGTCACCGAAGCGGGATCCTCCCCTACCAGTTCGGCCAGCATGGGAAGTGCCACGGTGAGCGTCTCGAGAATCGTTCCGTTGTTGGAGAAACCGGCGGCAGCGGGATGTCCGCCTCCGCCAAAAGCAGCAGCGATCTCGGACACGTTGAGGTCGCCCTTGGAGCGCAGGTTGCCGCGCACCTTGCTATCGCCCTCAATGCCCTTCAGGAACAGGCAGACTTCGACGCCCATCACCGAGCGAACCACATCGACCAGGCCGTCGCACTCATCCGAGGTGACACCGCAGGCCTCAAGGTCACTCTGGTACGCGTAGCTATACGCGACGCGCCCGTGGGCCACCGTCTTGATGCGGCCCATAACGATGGACTTGAGGTGCAAAAACTCAACGCGCATGCTCTGGTAAACCTCGAGTGCCACACGCGCCGGATCGGCACCGTGGGCAACCAGACGCGAGGCTGCATGGAACGCGGCGGCATCGGCATTTTGATACTGAAAACGGCCGGTATCGGTAACCAAGCCACACAGCAGGCAGGTCGCAACGCCATCACGTGCGACAATGCCGCAATTGTCCAAGAAGCGGTCGATGATCATGGCGCAGGCTGCAGCTTCGACGCGCCTCAGGCTGAGCTCGGCAAACTCCTCGCGCGCCGGATGGTGATCGAAGCACACCACATGCTTGGAGCGACGAAGCACCTCGGCGGAGTTGTTCAGGCGCTCTACGACCGGTACGTCCACCGAGATGAACAGGTCAGGATTGCCAGTGTACGCAGATGGCGGCACCAGGCGATCGGAGCCTTCCATAAAGCGGTAGATACGCGGAACCGGGTCATCGTCTGCCAACAGCAGCGCAATGTCCTTGTTGGGAAAAAACTTCATGAGCGAAAGGCCCAGACCCAACACGGAGCCCAGGGCGTCGCCATCGGGAGAAGTGTGTCCCGAAATCGCAATGGAGGACGCACCCTCGATGAGCTCGAGGATGCGTCGCTGAATATCTGCAGACTCGCACGAGGCGAGGTCGGCGGAATTAGTCATCTAAAGCTGCCTCCTGGGCGGCATCCGCTATCGGATAGCCGTCCTCGTCCTTTTCGATCGCAAGCGTGGCGGGAACGTTTTCCAGCGCACGCGTGATGCGCTCGGCCTCATCGGTCGAGCGATCGATGCGAAAATCGAGCTCGGGCGTAACACGCCAATCGAGCGAGCGAGCCAACAGACTGCGAATACGGCCCTTAGCGCTTGCGAGCGCCTCCATGACCTCGTCGTAGCGGCTCGCATCGCACGACACGAACACACGCGCGAACGAACGGTCCACCGCGACCTCGACCGCGGTCAAAGTAACCAGGTCGAGACGCGGATCGGAAACCTCAAAGAGCAGGATATAACCGAGCTTCTCGCGAAGCTGCTCGCCCAGACGGCGGGTTGCCTGCGTTTGCTTCATAGCGCTACCCCCTACTCGGTACGGGCAACCTGGTCGATGCGGTAACCCTCGATCTGGTCGCCGGGCTTGATGTCCTGGAAGTTCTCCAGGCCAATGCCGCCCTCGGAACCGCTCTTGAGGCTCTTGGCTTCGTCCTTGTAGTGACGCATCGAGGCGATCTTGCCGTTGAAGACCACGATGCCGTCGCGCACCAGACGCACGGAATCGGTCGCGGCGATCTCGCCCTCTTCGACACGGACACCGGCGGCGATACCGACTTTGGGCACCTTGAAGGTGTCCAGGACGGTCGCGGTACCCGTGGAGACCTCGACCTCGGTGGGCTTAAGCATGCCGATACGGGCAGCGTCAAGTTCCTCGAGGCACTTGTAGATAACGTCGTAGCAACGGATCTCGACGCCCTCGCGCTCGGCGGCGGAACGTGCCTTACCGTCGGGGCGGACGCCAAAGCCGATGATGATGGCGTTGGAGGCGTCGGCCAGGACGACGTCGGTCTCGTTGATGGCACCAACGGCGGAGTGGATCGTGTTGATGCGAACCTCGGACTGATCCATCTTGTCGAGCGAGTCCTGAAGGGCCTCGATGGAACCCTGGACGTCGGCCTTGATGATCAGGTTGAGCTCCTTGACCTCGGCGTCGGCAATGGTCTCGAAGAGGTTCTCGAGCGTGACGTGCTTGACGCGGCTCTGCTCCTCGATACGGGCCTTGAGCGAACGCTCGTCAGCAAGCGCGCGAGCCTCACGCTCGTCCTCGAACACGCGGAACTCGTCACCGGCGTTGGGCACGGACTGCAGGCCCAGGATCTCGACGGCGTCGGAGGGACCGGCCTCGGTGACGGCGCGACCCTTGGGGTCGAGCATAGCACGGACGCGGCCGTAGGTAAGGCCGGCGACCAGCGTATCGCCCACGTGCAAGGTACCGCGGGTCACGAGCACGGTAGCGACCGAGCCGCGGCCCTTGTCGAGCTTGGCCTCGAGGACGTTGCCGGAGGCAAAGGTGTCCGGGTTGGCCTTGAGCTCGAGCACGTCTGCCTGGAGCAGCACGGTCTCCAGAAGGTCGTCGATACCGATCTTCTGCTTGGCCGAGATGTTGACGAACATGTTCTGTCCGCCCCACTCCTCGGGGATGACGCCGTACTCGGTGAGCTCCTGGCGCACGCGGTCGGGGTTGGCACCCGGCTTATCGATCTTGTTGACGGCGACGACGATGGGTACGCCGGCGGCCTTGGCGTGGTTGATCGACTCGACCGTCTGGGGCATGACGCCGTCGTCGGCAGCCACGATCAGAATAACGATGTCGGTCACCTTGGCACCACGGGCACGCATAGCCGTAAAGGTGGCATGACCCGGGGTATCGATGAAGGTGATCTTGCGGTCATTAATCATGACCTGCGAAGCACCGATGGCCTGCGTGATGCCGCCCGCCTCGCCGGCAGCGACACCGGTGTGACGGATGGCGTCGAGCAGGCTCGTCTTGCCGTGGTCGACGTGGCCCATGACGGTGACCACGGGCGGACGGGGCTTGAGGTCCTCGTCGGAGTCGTGGTAGACGACCGCGTACTCCTCCTCGGGGGACACGACGCGGACCTTGCGTCCCATGTCGTCGGCGATCAGGTCGATGAGGTCGTCGCTCATCGACTGCGTGAGCGTGAGCACCT
>UROC01000079.1 GCA_900549345.1 uncultured Collinsella sp. | reverse complement strand
CCAGCCATAAAAAAGCCTCCCATTTCTTGTGTCCAAGAAATGGGAGGCAGTTCAACTTCGTGCGGCGGGGGTTCTTTCGTCCTGCGGAATGTCCACGAAGGGCAGCCCTCAGATCCTGCTACGACTACGTCCTCGGATTGTGGGGCTGAACGGGGGGCGTGGTTGGCAGGGCCTTTTGTCCCGGTTGCTGTTTCGCGGCATTGCCGCGAAACCACGCGCTTCTCTGGGTATAGAGGGGGAGCTGATAACAAGCAACGCCTTATTGGAGTTGTTTTGCCAGTTCAAAAGCCCATCAATGATCTTACTGGGTGGCATTAAAACTCCTAAATGACAAAAATTGGTAGATAGGATTGCCCCTATAAGTACAAAAATTGGCAGTCAGAAATGACCCAAATCATACAGAAATTGGCAGATAGCGAAGATTCGCTTAGGTCTCAAAGCCATCGAACCGGCGCGGTACCATGCAAAAAGGCTGGGGACGCTGTTGCTTGCGTCTCCAGCCTCTTGATTACTACTTTGGGCCCCGTGATGGGGTGTGGTTGGTGCTGCTAGTCCGGTTTACCTTGTCTCGCCGGTTTCGGTGCGCAGACGGTAGCCGTGGACCAGGTCGCTGATGGCCGGCCAGGGAATCTGGCGATCGACCCAAAATTGCAGCTGGACCAGATAGCGCTCGGTGGCGCGGGTGAGGGCGGCAAACTGCTCATGGGTCTCGACCTGGGCGTAGAGGTCGCGGCTGCGGGCGAGGACGGCGGTCGTATCGTCCATCTTGCCGGTGACGTCAAAGGCGCCCGAGAACCAGTCGCACAGGCGCGCGGCGCTGTTGTTGAGGGTGGCCAAGTCGGCGGTGTTACCGTTGACGTTCTCGGCTGCCTGGGAGCGCAGGAGCGAAAGGGCGTCGGCAGCGTTCATGCAGTAGCCGACGGTAAAGTTCCATACTGCGAACTCGCGGCCAGTGTCGAGCTTGCGGCGACGCATATAGTCGATATCGCGCGGCTCCTCAAGCATCATTTGGTCGGCAAGGGCTTCTAGCGAAGTGGTGTACTCTGAAAGGTCGAGTACAAGCAGGGTGTCGATATTCATTATCTTTAGGCCTCCGCTTCGATCTCGACGATTTCGTTTTTGATGTACATGCCCTGATTGTCCCAAATGTTGCGACAAGCGGTGGCAAAGCGCTCGCGGTCGGCCCCGCAGATGCGGGCAAACATGTTGCAGGTGCCAAAAGGCTCGCAAACATCAAAGAAGATACAGACCGAAGACCAGCCGCCGTACCAGCTCACCGCACCCGCCGGCTCGTTAAAGACGGGATTCTCGATGTGCTCGTAGTTGGCGATGGGGCCCGATACGGGATAGGTCACCTCGGTATCGCAAATCTTTGCCGAGAAGATGCGCGACTCGACCGGACAGGACGCTTCGAACAATCTGCATGCTTCGGGCGCTTTGTCCCAGAGCATGTCGGCGAGAAACGTCTCACCATTCAGCGTAATCTTGAGCATTTTTGTCATAGTAAGGACCTCCTCAATCCGTCGCTCAAGGGGCTCGCTGGCGGATAAAGGAGAAGACAGCCACGGGGTCGCCGAACCCAAACTTCACGACAGATGCCTGCCGCCCCAGCCCGTGCTGTACTTGGCTAAAGTATCACGCCTTGGGAGCCGAAGCAATATCCCTGTTTAGATTTTTTTGGACGCTTGGGCACAGCGCAACTTGTTCACAGTCGCTTACCGCAGGGTGAAGCACGATCGACTATCCTTTTTGTTGGATGAAAAGCCCCATGTTTTTGCAGGGATGCATACTCGTCCTATAAGTGCATAGAATCTCGTATAGTGCGAGTAAGATATTATGCTGTCCGTTTTGTGTTTAGCAGAGATATAGTTTGTATAATCCAACATAATCCTTGCTGTATTCAAATAAAGTCGCACGTAAATGGCGTAGATATGTCTGAGCTGGGGTTCTGTACGCTGAGCGGATAAAAACGACCGTTCACCGCTCCACTATTTCCAAAATGAATAAAATGAGCGATAAAGAGAATATAAACCTTAATAAACTCGCGTATCGCACGGACGCGGGTTATTAATGGGTTGTAGGCCTTTTACAGAAAGGATTCCAGCAATGTCTAAGCCTCTTGGCAAGCCCGATCGTATTGTCGTCGCCCTCGGCGGCAACGCCCTCGGCAACAACCCCGTCGAGCAGATCGAGGCCGTGAGCAACACCGCCCACGCTCTCCTCGGTCTTATCGAGCAGGGCAACGAGATCATCATCACCCACGGCAACGGCCCGCAGGTCGGCATGATCCAGAACGCCTTCGCCGCCGCCCACGACGCCATCGGCACCCCCGAGATGCCGCTGCCCGAGTGCGGCGCCATGTCCCAGGGCTACATCGGCTACCACCTGCAGCAGGGCATCGGCCGCGAGATGCACAAGCGCTACAAGCGTTGGCACGCCGCCACCGTCGTCACCCAGATCGAGTGCGATCCCGACGACCCCGCGTTCAAGAACCCGACCAAGCCGATCGGCCCGTTCTACACCGAGGAGCAGGCCAAGGAGTTCATGGCCGAGGACCCCTCCAAGGTCTTCGTCGAGGATTCCGGCCGCGGCTGGCGTCGCGTCGTCGCCTCCCCCGATCCCAAGAAGATCGTCGAGGCTGACTCCATCCTCAACCTGCTCGACAACGAGTTCATCGTCATCGCCTGCGGTGGCGGCGGCATCCCCGTCGTCCGCGACTACGAGAACAAGGGCTGCTACAAGGGCGTTCCTGCCGTCATCGATAAGGACCTGGGCGGCGAGCTGCTGGCCGAGGACTGCGACGCCGACGTCCTGTTCCTGCTGACCGCCGTCGAGCACGTCGCCATCAACTTCGGCAAGCCCAACCAGGAGGAGCTCGAGGACCTCACCGCCGACGAGGCCGAGCGCCTGGCCGACGAGGGCCAGTTCGGCAAGGGCTCCATGGAGCCCAAGGTCCGCGCCGCCATCAAGTTCGCCCGCTCCCGCAAGGGCCGCACCTGCATCATCGGCGCCCTGGACAAGGCCGCCGAGACCATGGCCGGCCTCTCCGGTACCCGCATCCACGAGTAGTCTCTACTCCGTTGCCTCTCTCGTGGGCGCCAGGCAAAGCGCCCACAAACTAGCCTCTCTTCATGAGCCCCGCGGTCCGCTCCGACTGCGGGGCTTTTGCTATTGAGTTGTGAGCATATGGGGGAGGTAAACAAGATCAAATTTGATTAGACGCTCAGATCATGAGACGCCTGAAACCAAACGATGACTCCCAGAATCCTAATTCGGCGTTTGTCCAGCACGATATCCGGTTCCGCTGTGCGATATGAGTGGGATGAGAGCATCACGGTATTCGTGCCGGTGCTATAACGCCGTATGACGATTCTCGAATTATCGGCCAAGGCGAGGACGGAGCATCCGTTCCAGGGTTTTAGGCTGGGATCCACGAGGAGAAGGGATCCAGTCGGGTAGCATTTGGACATGGCGGATGTGTCCATTTGAACAAAGAAGCACTCGCGATGTTTCTTGAATACGGATGAGGGAAGCGCGGTTGTTCCGGTTTGTTTAAGTCCCGTTCTGCCTCCTGTCATCTGGATTTTAAATACATCGCAAAGGGAATCAGTAGTAACTTCTTTGGATTCCCCCTTCCGCCCCTCGTGGTCGAGCTTTGCGGCAAGCCCTGCGGTTTCAGATGTGAGGTCGTCGAGCTGCAGGTTAAATGTCGATACTATCTTGAGCAACGTTGAGCGGCGGATTGCATAACGATCCTTTTCCCAGCGGCATACCGTTTCTTTGGAGACGCCGACGAGTGTCGCGAGCTCCTCCTGTGTTAGCTGATCGCGCTTGCGAAGCGCCTTTATGTTTTGACCCGTTCCCATTTTATGAAGTGCGGACGAGGGGAAGGCAGAGGCAGTTGGGACCGCCAAAGCCGTTTGTCAGCTCGAAGATAGAGATGGGAACAAGTTCAATACCTGCCTGCTCCAGCGCTTTGTTGGTTTTGACGTTTTCTTCGTATACGCAGACCTTGCCGGGCTCCAAACAAAGGGTGCTTGTGGCATTGTTGGACCTTTCGACCTCTGCTGCTCCGGGATTTGAGCCACCGCAAAAGATAAATTGCAACGAATTTGAGCCCAGAGCTAATCTCAGCGCTTCTTTCAGACCGCCTTCGACATGACGCGCCCGGGTTGTCCTTTCCGATCTGCCCCGTGTAATGCGGTAGACCCGTGCTTGATCGAGAAGCTCACGGTCAACGAGGAATGTCTCGTAGTCAACGCGAGCGAAATATGTGTCGAGATGGATACAGAGGTCATCGTAGGGGACCTGTATGGCCCATACGGACTCAATAGCAGAGTTCTCATCCCAGAGCAAGTTATTTGCTAGGGTGTCTATCGCCGCTGGCTCGGTTCGTTGGGAGATTCCAACGGCTACGTTTTCGCAGTTGAGGTTGTGCAGGTCGCCGCCTTCAAAGTGGTAAGTCGATTCATGCTTGAAGAACTGAGGAGCCTCGCGGAAATCTGGGTGATATGTAAAAATCGTTTTGTAGGCGATAACCTCACGGTTGCGCTCCGGCCAGTACATATGGTTGAGTGTGACGCCTTCGCCGATGACGCTCGCCGGGTCGCGTGTGAACCACATGGTGTTAAGGGGGCTTACGAGAAGGTCGTCGGGCGAGTATGCATCTCCCGTCAGTTTTGCGAGGCTGAATATCTCCTTATCCGTATCGAAGACCTGGGAATAACGGATGCCGTTGACGGCCGCTTGGGCCAGAGCGCGGGAGCCCTCGATGTGCTCGAGGTAATCGCGAATAGCGGACTCGAGCTCAATGCCGCACGCGCCGCATTCTCTAATGAAGCTATCGATAAAGGAGCGACGCGCTTGGTCTGTCGCATCAAGGGCTTCGGTAAGAAGGTTTTCAAGATAGAGAATCTCTACTCCTTCGCGCTCGAGCATCGTCGAGTAAGCATGATGCTCCTTGAGAGCCTTTTCAAGATCGAATGAGCTGCTAGACGGGCGTAGCGTAAAGACTTGATTGAACTGCCCGTCGGGGTAATTGCGCGTTTCGGAGCCGGGGCAGTGCAGGAGGGCCTTTTTTAGCTTTCCTATTTCGTTTTGAACATGTAGTGCGGACATAAGACCTCGCTTTGGCGATGAGTATTGATTGCTTCCATAGTGGCACATTACGAGATTGATTCAATTTACATCATATTTGTCACAGGAGAATGGCATGAACAAGGCTAGTAATTGATGTTAAACATCTATTTAAAGAGATAATTGACGAATTACATCAATCTGGAATCCGTTTACGGGTCGATGCGCTTCGTTGACGGGCGAAGAGACGGAAGGATGTTTTGCGCGATGACACAATGGCTTTGCCGGCAACGAAAAACCCCTGAATTAAGGAGGAGAGATGGCAGAGACAGAAAAGAAGCGCACTCTTCGAGTCCCGCACGTGTACACCATCATTCTCGTCTTGATGGCCGTATTTGCCGTTCTGACCTGGGTCGTGCCTTCGGGCTCGTTTGAGCGCCAGGAGGTTAACGGTCGCGAGGTAACAGTCTCGGGCACCTATGAGCCTGTCGATAAGGTCTATACGGACGAGGACGGCAACGAGGTCGATCTTCGCCAAGGCATCTTCGAAGTACTTGAGGCCCCTGCGATCGGCATCCAGCAAGCGGTCGAGGTCGTTGCATTCATTATGATCGTGGGAGGTTCCTTCCAGGTCATCACGGCGACCGGAGCCATCACGAGCGGCGTCGCCCGAGTGGTGAAGAAGTTCAAGAGCAAGGACGTCCTCATCATTCCGATCCTAATGGTGCTTTTTGCCTTGGGCGGCAGCACCTTTGGTATGGCAGAGGAGACGCTTCCGTTCTTTGCGATTCTTATGCCGATCATGATGGCCATGGGCTTCGACTCAATTACAGCGTTCATGACGGTGTTTGTGGGTGCCCGTATCGGATACATCGCATCTACCGTTAACCCGTTCAACGTCCTGATTTCCCAGGGTATCCTCGGCATCCAGGGCAACCCCCAGCTTTGGTTGCGTACTATCGCCCTTGTCGTGCTCACTGCAGTTGCCATCGCATGGGTTGTGATGTATGCCCTCAAGGTTAAGAAGAATCCCGAGGTATCCCCAGCTTTCCACGATGATATCGAGAAGCGCAAAGAGTTTGGCGCGGACGAGAATCTCCTCGATAGCGAGTTCACCGCTAGGCAAAAAGCCGTCATGGTTATTTTCGTGCTTGGACTTGGCGCTATCATTTGGGGTCTGGTAACCCAGGGCTGGTACATGAACGAGATCTCTGCGATTTTCTTGGCCATGGCTCTTCTTTCGGGTGTTGTTTCCGGGATGAATGAGAAGGAGATCGCTGGCGAGTTCGTTAAGGGAATTGCAGACTTCGCGTTCTCTGCCATCGTTGTTGGCCTCGCCCGCGGAATCCTCGTAATCGCCAATGACGGCCTCATCATCGATACGATTCTCAACACGCTCGCCACGGCTCTCTCTGGAGTTCCGGCAGTTATCTTTACGAGCATTCTCTATGTCGTGGATAACCTTCTGTCGATCCTCGTTCCGAGCTCCTCGGGCATCGCTGCTCTTACGATTCCCATTTTCGGCCCGCTTGTTGAGCTGATGGGCTTAAACCCCGAGGCTGCAGTTACGGGTCTTTCCATGGGCAGCGCGGCCATGTCTCTCATTTCGCCAACAAGCGCGATGCTCGTTGCCGGTCTTGGCGTCTGCAAGATTCCGCTTGGCCAGTGGTGGAAGGTTGCTTGGAAATTCTTCCTGGTCGTGAGCGTTATCTGCATGGCATTCACTGCGGTTTCGGGCCTTATCCCCCTGCCGTAAAAGCAAAACCCCACATACAAGTTGTGAGAAAGAAGGATAGAGATGAACAAAGGACTGAACGTTCATAGCGAGATTGGCGCCCTCAAGAAGGTGTGCGTCCATCGCCCCGGTATGGATCTTGTAAACATGAAGGCGGAGGATTTCGACCGCGTTTGGATTCACGATGCGTTCTATCTGGACTATGCCCAGAAAGAGCACGATCAGTTTACCGACCTTCTTCGCGGCGCTGGCGCCGAGGTCGTCTATATGGAAGAGCTGCTCGCTGAGACGTTTGACAAAGTCGAGGGCACTCGCGCAGAGTTCATGACGAAGTTCATGGGTGAGTCCGGCATCTCCAACGCGGCCCTTCGCCAGGCCGTTGTCGAGAAGCTTGATTCGATTAAGGACAACAAGGAGTTTGTCCTTGCTGCCATGGGCGGCCTCTACGTTCGCGACCTCGAGATCCCCAAGGTTGGCGGTTCTCTTGCCAGTATGGACGGCGAGGAGTTGAAGGCTGACGATATGGTGCTGTTCCCCATGCCGGCCTCGTATTTCTCCCGTGACCCTCTGGCTGTCGTGGGCAAGGGCGCTACCATGAACCGCATGTACTGGAATCAGCGCAACCGCGAGGTAATCTTCTACGAAACGGTGCTGCGCAACCATCCCGATTACGCCGGTAGCCCCATCTGGTACGACCACAACAGCGAGTGGCATATCGAGGGCGGCGATATCCTCAACATCAACGCCAAGACGCTCGCCATCGGTATTTCCGAGCGCACCCAGACTGCGGCCATCGATGAGCTCGCCAAGAATATGTTCTGGGGTTCCGATGAGGCCGAGATCGAGAACATCTATGCCATCAAGATCCCGCACGGCTACGCCTACATGCACCTCGACACCGTCTGCACGCAGGTCGATCGCGATAAGTTCACGGTCTATCCCGGCATCTACCAGACGCTTCGTGCCTACCGCCTGACCAAGGGCGATGCAGAGGGGGAGGTGCATATCGAGGAACTCGAGGGCACCCTGCAGCATATCCTCGAGCTTGCGACGGGTATGGACCATATCACCATGATTGAGTGCGGTGGCGGCGATCCGATCGAGGCCTCCCGTGAGCAGTGGAACGATGGTTCCAACACTCTTGCGGTCGCACCGGGCAAGGTCTGCGTGTATGAGCGCAACGTTGTCACCAACGATGCTCTTTACAAGGCTGGCGTCGAGCTGCTCGTCGCTCCCTCCGAGGAGCTTTCTCGCGGTCGCGGCGGCCCGCGCTGCATGACCATGCCGTTCTGGCGTGAGGAAATCTAGTCAGCGTTAGCGTATCTGGGCGGCGCGTGTGCGTCTGCGCCGCCCATCCCTCCTTGTGTGTTCCAACAATCGAAAGGACTCAAATCATGGCTCTTAATCTTTCTGGTCGAAGCGTTCTTACCCTGCTTGACTTTACGCCCGAGGAAATCGAGTACATGCTCGACCTCTCAAAGAACTTCAAGGATATGAAGCGCGCCGGTTATCCGCACCGCTTTCTCGAGGGCAAGAACATTGTCCTGCTGTTTGAGAAGACCTCCACGCGCACGCGCTGTGCCTTCGAGGTCGGCGGTATGGACCTGGGTATGGGCGTGACTTACCTCGACCCCGGCTCGTCGCAGATGGGCAAGAAAGAGTCCATCGAGGATACCGCCCGCGTGCTCGGTCGCATGTATGACGGTATTGAGTATCGCGGCTCCGACCAGTCGATCGTCGAGGAGCTTGCCGCCAAGGCTGGCGTTCCCGTCTGGAACGGTCTGACCAACGAGTACCATCCTACCCAGGCCCTTGCCGACATTCTTACCATGCGTGAGGAGTTTGGCGACACGCGCGGCATGAAGCTCACCTATATGGGCAAGGAGCAGGGCAACGTCAGCGACTCCCTGATGGTTATCTGCGCCAAGCTCGGCATTAACTTCTGCTCCTGCGGACCCAAGGGCGATGTCGAGGGCGCCACGCACTTCGATCCCGAGCTTCTTGAGCGCTGCCAGGAGATCGCCGCTCAGAATGGCTGCACGATCCAGCTCACTGAGGATATCGACGAGGGCGTCAAGGATGCAGACGTGATCTATACGGACGTTTGGGTCGGTATGGGCCAGGCTGAGGAGCTGTGGAAGAGCCGAAT
>UROC01000078.1 GCA_900549345.1 uncultured Collinsella sp. | reverse complement strand
TTAACTCGAGGGCAAGAGGGCAGCCGGTCGTGTCAATTCCGGTCTAACAGAGCCTAGTAATATGTGTCGTACGAGCCATAGTTATCAGCGATGGTGCCGTAGAGGTTGTACGTCACGTCCTGACCGATCTGAGAATCGGCGGCATCGTGCTCTTTGCTATCCGCGTCGCTCACGATCTTCTTCTCGACGGTAGGGATGTTCTTTTTCGGCACAATAGTCACTGGATTTGTGCCGTCCACGAGCTTAAATATAGGCGAGGTAAAGGCATCGGTCGATTGACTGGCCGCTGAGCCTTCAACAGGCTTCTTAACGCTCGCAGTAAGGAACAACCAATAACCAGCATCGAGACCGCCAAGCGTGTTGTTTCCCTGCTCGGTCGTCTTCCAAGTAAAGCCTTTTGCGCTAAGATTCTTTGCGATTGTATTTAAAACGTTATTATTTTCGATACGCGAATCAGTTCCGTTCACGCCAGCATTCGCGTTCAGCCATTCGGCCGCATCCTGAGCGTTCGTGCTGTTGTAATCGCCTTTTATAGTTTGAATTGCATTAACAACAGCCCTCTGGATCGCTTGCTGCTCATCCGTATCGGCACCGGCCCACTCAATCCCGCTTACCGTGGTGTTCTCGCCGGTCTTGGTAACCGTCGCCTTGAAGATCTGAATACCCTTGTAGGTCGACGACGTAGCGTAATCAGTATCCACGAACGTCACAGTCGAGCCCGTGGCATCCGCCGCAAACGCCATGGTCACCGGGGCCATGACGCCGCCAAAGCTCAGCGCTGCTGTGAGGCCGGCGGTTACTGCCAGGCGTGCGATGTTCTTGCTCATGCTCATCTTCTTTTCCTCCGTTTTCCGTTTGATTCTCATTTGATCGATCATTATCTGTCTGTGTCTTAGCATCTACTTCGCTACGTCTCGCCCCGCTCTCTGCGGGGCTGCCAGCTACTCTTTATGGCTGCCACCTCCCCGCTTGACCAGGAGCGCGACCACGATGAGCGCGGCTCCGGCGACCGCTGCGGCGGCCGCGGCGTACATTGCCATATCGCCAGTCGAGGGCATAAAGCCTCCGGTGGTAATGCTAGGGGGTGTGCCGGTGGGCGTGTTGATGAGCGACGCCTCCAGGCTGCCCGTCGACCCGTCCGCGCTGTCGGCGCGCAGGGGCGACTCGGCCGTGATGGTGAGTTTGGGCTTGGCGGCGGCCACCTGGTCGACGTCCAGGCCCTCAGCCTTGACCGTCACGGAGCGCGTGCCCTCAAAGGCGGTGTAGCCCTTGGGCGCCTTGAGCTCGCGGACCTCCAGCTTGCCCGAGTCCACGCCCGAGACGGTCACGCGGCCGTCCTCGCCCGTGGTGACGGTGGCCTTGCCCTCCGCATCCCACGTGCCGTCGGCCGCCAGCGTGCGGCCGCGGTCGTCGGCGATGCTCAGGACCGCCCCGGCAAGCGGCTTGTCGCCGTCGCTGCCGCGCTTGGTGAGCGCGAGATCCCAGGTGTAGGCGCACGCATCGTCGCTCGGCGTGCGGGTGAAGCCCGCGTCGCCGGACTGATCGGCAAAGGGAGAGCGCGGGTAGCGCAGGTAGACCTCGTTGGGGTTGCCCTTCGCGATGCCGTGGTTGCATGCGCTGTTGAGCGGCGCGTTGTACACGGCGACCACGCGGGCGCCCGCGGTGAAGGCGTCGGCCCCGCCGAGCGCGGCAATCAGGTCGCCGGTGCGCACGGTGAAGGTCTTGCCGTCGGCCGCTACCTTGGTGGCGCACTGGGCCGTGATATCGGTCCAGCCCTTCGCGGGGTCGGTGCCGGCGCGCCCGTCCTTGCCGGTCTGGACCGTGTCAAAGCCGCCGTCCGCGCCCGCCGCCGCGTACACGCGCATACTCGCTGCCACCTTGGAGGGGTCGAGTCCCGCGCTCATGGTGTCGACGAACCGCACCGTATAGGTGTCGTAGGCGGTAAGACCCGCCGGGACCGTGGCAGAGAGGCGCCAGTACAGGTCATCGGCGACCGTGGCGTCGGCGGCCTTCTGCCAGGCGTCGGTGCTGTCCTCCAGCACGTGCTTGGCGACCTTGGGGGTCGCCGCCTTGGGCTTGACGGTGACGGCGCTGCCGCCCACCAGGGCCATGATCGGCGCGGTGCCGGCCTCGCCCTGGGCGATAGTGGCGTCGTCGGCGACGATGAGCCAGTAGCCGCAGGGCAGCTTGGCCTCCGTGCCCGCGTTAAGGGCCACGAACACGACGCCAGAGCTCTGGAGGGAACGAGCGAGCTGTGCGCTCAGCGCGCTCGTAAGGTGGGAATCGGCGTTGAGCCACTCGGCAGCTTCCTGCGCGGTGGTCTGGGAATTGGGCATGCCGGCGCTGTGCAGCACGGGCAGGACGGCGTCGCGCGCGGCGTCGCTTGCCCAGGCGAGGTCGGTGGCGATCCTGGCGTCGCTGTCGCCGTCGACGACGTTGGCGCTAAAGATCTGGTAGGCGTCGTAGCTGCTCGCCACGGTGCCGCTCACAGTGATGGAACCGGTCGAGGTCGGCGCGGCCTGCGCGGATGCGGGGAACACAACCGCGCAGATGCCGATCAGGAGGGCAAGCAGCGCAAACAAGATCGGGAAGGAGCAAACTTTCTTATTCACGACGCTCACCTCCCCTCGCGCTCGCCTTGCGACGAACGTGCATCCAGGCCGCAGCGACGCAAAGCATCGCCGCGCCGGCAAGGTACGTCAGAGTGACGCCCGACATACCAGAAAGGGGCAAAGAGGTGGAGTAGGTGTTGGTGAAGGTGGGAGTGGACTTGCCGGTGAGGTCGTGGGGCGTGTCAGTGGTCACTTCATTGCCATCACGATCCTGAATCTGCTTGTAGGTCGCAGTGACGTCGATATGGTGGTTAGAGTCGTCAGTCGCGTTAACCGTAATCTGATAGACCGACTTGTCGTACGTATAGTGCGAGAACAGCGAACCGTCGTCTTTCTCGCGCACGTAGTACGTGAAGGTCTTGGAAGCACCACGGCCAGTGGGGCCAGACGCGAGCTGGTCGAGTTGATCGAGTTTGTAATCAATCTTGTCGAAGCTCAGGGTCTGGGACTTGTCGCCGTCGGCAGTGGTGGACTTGCTGCTAACGATATCCGTAAAATCTGTGTCGGTCGCAAGCTGGAGCGTGAACTCCTTCATCTCGCCACCCTCAACGACCTTAGTCGCCATAGGCATCCAGGAGCCCTTCGAGTCGTACGGAGTGAACTTGTTAGTGAAAGTCGTGGAGTCACCCTCACAGATAATTGGATAATAGTCTCCACTCTTCTGCACCTTGCTCCTCGCTTTTACGTTCTCCCACTTCCCAGACGACTCGCGGAATTCGTACTTGGTTACACCGACGTTTTTAATCGTGTAGTTATGGATGTAAAGATCCTTCAGTTGGCTTGAGTTTTCTTTACTCGGAACAGACATGAGCAAGGTCTTGGTATCTTCGGCCGTCACCACAATCTTATACACGCTGGAGTCGTACGTGATGCCAGAATCACCACCGGGATCTTCGACCAAGTAGTATGTGATTTCGTTACCCGCGCCACTCGATGCGAATTGTTCACCAAGGTCAAACGTAATGCTGCCTTCTGCATCATTTGCTGCTGTTCCAACCTCGGTGCAAACGTCGCGATTGAATGTCGTGCCAGCTGTCGTGCCAGCCAAAGGGTCGTCTGAATCCTTGCGATACACCGTAAAGGAGAACTCCCCATCATTGAGCTTGCGGCCTTCCAGCTTCTTGGTCGCCTTGAGCTTGAGGCTCGGATAGACATACGTGTCCTCAGGCGCGCCCATGTACAGGTCGCCGTTCGACATGATGCCGCCGCCATGGTTCCAGGAATAATTGCCCGTGATAAACGTCGCGCCCGCCTCTAGCGCAGCCTTTCGCGCATTGATCGCCTCGGGGTCTTGAGCCTTAACATCCGAACTCAGGCCGATGCTGTTATATACCTGCACGCCACCGTTAGCGGGGATAGTAATGGCTTTCTGAAGCTCTAAGCTTCCCCGATACTTAGCATCGCCGCCGCCAAGCATTTTGCCAATCACCGCCGCGATCGGAGTCGTATGACCCTCCGCCGCAAGGAAGAAGTCCGCGTGGCCGTTTTTGCGAAACACTTCGGCATTGTAGGCGTCGGAGTCCTGGTCCTTACCGTGACCACCGCCGGAAAGATGGGGGGTGCCGTTATTGCCTGTATTACTCACGGATTCGTAATCGTTCGCGTTTTGCTCATTTCCGGCAGAAGTATTACCGAAAATCGCCGTGCCGTCGGTGCCTGTCACCAAAGTCTTACCCGTCGGGCAAACCGCAACGCCGCCACCGTAGCCACCGGCCTCATTGCTGCTTATATAGGAGTTATAGACAAATAGCCTACCAGCATTAGACGCGACCTTAGAATCGCCCTGGACGAAGATGCCGCCTCCACCCCAGTCAAAGCGAGACATGCAGTGGTTATTAGTGATATAGACTGGATTTGAATTTGACGCTCCTTTTATCATCGCGTCAACCATCTGGCCCACGCGAATGCCGGCACCCTCAGAGCGAAAACTCACGTTAGAGGCAATAGTTCCCCCCGTAATGTTGAGCCATGCCATTGTCTTGCGCGAGCTCGCCCCTTGGTGTTCGATGTCGGTCACATAGACGCCGCCGCCGGCTTCCTCAGAATAGTTGCCCGTGATCTGGCCGCCCGAAATGGTGACATGAGTACCGTTTTTAGCGGCAAGTCCAGCACCGCCATGATCGCCATTACCATCGTTACCACAGTAATTGGCATATTTATTGTTAGTAATGTAGCCACCAGAAACAGTAACGCTGCCGCCTTCGGCCATGATGCCGCCGCCGAAACCAACACCAGTAGCAAGCGTGCTGTTGCCGGAGATTACGCCATTAGTTATGTTGACCGTGGAGTCTTTAGCATACACACCACCGCCACTAGGAGCACTGTTGCCGGCAATTACGCCACCGGAAACCTCGAGGGTCGAATTACCGTGTATTTCAATTCCGCCGCCCGCACCCGAGCCAGAAGCTCCACACACATAGCCGCCGCGCATGTTGACGGTAGAGCCGTTCTCGGCATAGACCAAGCTGCTAACGCTGCTGCCTTGTTTTTGCGTGATCACGCCGCTCACAAGGTTAAACGTGCCACCCTTGCCGTTGTTGTTATACAGATTGATGAGCTTTAGATTTGCGTTGCCGTCGCACGCCACGATGGCGCCCTTAATATCGACGTTATGTCTGACAAGCGTCTCGATTGTCCCTGTACCACTCGGAGTCGATTTGGTCACGTAGTAGGTAAGATTAGACGGAATGCCACCAACGTAATTTAGCTCGACTTTCTTGCCATAATTATTGGGATCCAGCTTCTGCCCCTGATCAGTCAGCTGTTGGACATCGTTGACCGTCTCAGTCACCGGCGCGGAGTCCTTAATTTCGTCCTTAATTGTAAGTGTTGCGCCGTTAGCAACATCAAATAACGGCTTGTCGGTGTTCAAGCACTTGATCTTATGACCGTTTAAGTTCAGCGTTATATTGCTGCCGCTCTTCTCAAGTTTGATTTCACCAGCATAGTCAATATCAGCTGTGAGCTCGAAGCGGGCAGTTTGGTTTTCCCCAACGCCTTGAAGCTTAGCTGACAAATCATCGGCGTTAGTAATGTTAGTAATAGCTGTGGTTGTCTCTTCGCTCTCTGCAGCCTCCTCGGCTGACGCGACAGCGTTAACATCCATCGCATCATTATCTTCCGCCTGCGACTCGTCCTTGGACTGCTCCTCCGGCCGAGCGTCGTCGTCGCTCGCAGCATCGTCGCTGTTCTGGTTTTCGGCGTCTGTGCCGGCATCCCCGTTAGTACTGTTGTCTATACCAGTAGACTCACTTGAGGAACCCCCCCCCATCACAGTTTCCTCGGTAGAAACCGTCTGGGCATCGTTGGCAATGGCCTGCGAGATCGGGGGCATGACGAGCGACAGTACCAGGCTCAAAACGGAGGCTCCGCACAAAACGCCTGCCAGTACACGGCGCGTCGCTTTATTACTCTGCTTAGATTTGTCCGAATTCGCTTTCATCGATGTCTCCTCCCCAAGAGACCGCGATCTTGCTCTTTCCCTATCAAACGTATCTGCGCAATCTGTAATTGCGCTCGCTAAGTGATGCAATTATAACGATTGTTTAAACACCTGAGCAGCAAAACCGACATTTTTGTGCAAGTTCTTAATTCTCTTGACAATTGTTTAGATTTGCCTTCGTTTATTCGCTATAAAATATCTGTTTCTACTGGTAATTAAGTTAGTTATCAGTTTTTTAATAGCATTTTATTTATTTGCACAACCTTTTGCTCAAGAGCAAACATCCTGTGAACGGTCGAAAATCGACCGTGAACGGTAGATTATTAACCGGAAGGAATATCCTACCAAACTGATGAGAATATCTTTAACCCACCGGTGGTTAGAGGCATGATGTTCAGACAACTATATTTGAATTATCGCGCAGATTTTAGGCATCAATTCGCCCAAATCGCCTGAGGCCACCACAAAGGCGCCTGTCCCCATTGCGGGGGTTCTCCCCCGGCGCTACAGCAGATGTTCCTCGACAAAGATCGCAATGCCGTCTTCGTCGTTGCTGACGGTTACAAAATCGGCGGCGGCGCGGGTGGCGGCGCTGCCGTTTGCCATGGCCACGCCAACGCCGGCGTCAGCCACCATGCAGGTGTCGTTGTCCGCATCGCCAAACACGCAGATGTTCTGGAGCTCCATGTCGTTGAGCTCCGCCACGCGCCCAAGGCCGCGCGTCTTGGACACGCGCGGATCCATGAACTCGTAGAGCCGCTGCGTGGTTTGCAGAGCCGCCGCCTTAACAGTGTTATCGGCAAACGTCGACGCCCGCTCAATCACCCGCGGCATTACCTCGGGCGCCATGGTAAACATCACCTTGGGCTGCGGCTCGCGCAAGAACTCGGCAAAATCGACCACCTGGTAGGGCACGCCGTCGACGCGTGACAGGTGCTCGACGCACGCGTTGCTCTCGGGCACGTAGAACACGCCGTCTCGGGAGCAGACGGGTGTTGCCGGAAGGTCCGCCATGTGCTTGCAGATGCGCGCGATGGTCTCGCCCGGCAGCGGATAGCTCAGCTCGTTGATGTCGTGCGCGCGGTCGATGACCTCGGCGCCACCGCAGCCCACGAGCACGTCCACCAGGCCTTCGATGCCCCAGAGCTCGTACATGGCCTCGGTTGCATGGGCGTCGCGCCCGGTGCACAGGCCAAAGAGCACGCCACGCTCGCGCAGGGCGCGGATCGCCGCCACGGTGCGCGGGGACACCGTGTGCTGGCTCGTGAGCAGCGTACCGTCGATATCGCAGAACACGGCTTTGATGTGGCTGAAGGTGGTGTCCATGGGGGCCTTTCTGGGTTGCGCGGCGGTGTGGGGCGTATTCGTGAACGGCGTGCATGGTATACCAAGGCGCAGGCGCGGCCCGTTAAAGCAAAAACCACCACAAAGGTGCCTGGCTCCTTTGTGGTGGCCGGACCCGCAGGGTGGCCTGGCCCGGGGCGCAAACCATCACAACATTCGACGTTATTCGGCAAAATCGCGATTTTCATCGAATGTTGTGATGGTTTTTACTGCTTTGCGGCACGATCCAGATGCCGACGTCCAAACAGCAGCAGCGCCGCGGGAACCGCCGTCACGACCATGCCCGCTCCCACGAGTGTCCGTTGTACGCCAAATGTTGCCGCCAGCCACGGGGCAATCGCCAGAGGGGCCACGCCGGCGAACATATTGCCAAAGCCCATGACCGAGTTCACACGGCCAAGCTGCTCGAGCGGTGCCGTCGTCTGCACAATGGTGTTGTGGAGCGGGTTGACGACACCCCAAGCTATGCCCAGGGCGATCTGGCCGACGAGGGCCACGCCCACGTACGGCGTCCCCACATAGAGCAGACTTCCCAGGCCCACGGACATAAGTGCCACGAGCAGCGTTTTTAGGTTTACCAAGTGCGGCGGCAAGCGGAGCGCGAGCACGGCACCCAGCACCGCGCCCACGCCCGAGGCCGACGAGAGCCAGCCCATCCACTCAACGCCGACGCGTAGGACATCGCGATAGAAAAACGACTCGAGCGGATCGAAGGCTCCGTAGCCAAAGTTCGAAAGAAAAATGATGCAGAAAAGTAGCGCGAGGACGCTGTTGGTGAAGACCGTCTTGATGCTAGTCGCGAAGGTGGCGCGAGTGGATGCGCTGGGGTTGGAGCTTTGCCCCGCACGCTCCCCTTCCTCTGCCGAATCGGCATCCGCATGCCCGGCGACATGGCTGGTCTGCGGCCTAAAGCCCCAGCCGGCGATGAGCGCCAGCACGGTAAAGACCATCATGAGCACGAACACCGCGCGCGACGATGCAGCCGCCGCGACAAAGCCGCCCAGCGTGGGACCAACGATGATACTCACGTTTGAAAACATGGCGATGGCGGAGTTGATGTCTTTGAGCTCGACAGGATCGTCGGTGAGGTAAGCCGGATAGGATGTGGCGATGGGCTGGGCGAATCCCATCGTAAAGCCCAGAAACACCGCGCCGAGCAGGACGACGCCGGTCGCGCTACCAAAGGCGATGATTGCCGTGCCAGTTGCGAGCGTGCCGACGATGCTCAGCAAGAAATGGCGGCGCGGACCCCATGCGTCGAGCGCAGCGCCGCCCGCAAAGGATCCCAGGATCACGAAAACGTTCATGAACAGGACGGCCAGCGATGTCGCGACGACCGAGGCATCGTCCGCATAGGTAAGCGTTCCGATGACGCCGATAAAGTAGCTGGTCTGAAACCCGGTGTAGATGAGAAAGCGCATCGCTACCAGGCGCTTGGCCTGCATGGACAGCGAAGGTTGAGGTTTTGAGAGAAGAGATGCGAGCATGGAGACTCCTTGTTTCATACGAATACGGGCGGTGGGTATTCGCCACCGTCTGTCAAATCAATCTATCCGCATGAAACATTAAGGACGCATCAGGACCCTTCTCTCCGTTTTTCGCTCAGTATGAACTACTTGGTGTGTTCCGTCAAGTAAAAATCGACAAATACGTCTGTCGAATTTCGACACCCT
>UROC01000077.1 GCA_900549345.1 uncultured Collinsella sp. | reverse complement strand
AAAGTGATTTTATAGAAGTTACCGTTCGCCCCTGTTTTTCCACCGTTCATCCCTTGACCCCCCAAGGCAAAGGCAACCAAAGGCGCACCACAAAGGGGACAGGCACCTTTGTGGTGGTTTGAGACAAGGACCCTAGTCCACAGTGATGTCGAGGTTCTTGCCGGTGAGGCCTACGTAGCCGCCCTCGGCAGCAGGTCATTTGACCGAATAGGAAAAAAAGGAAAAAATAGGAAAAAAAGGAAAGGAGACTTATGACTGAGACCATCTTCTCCCCCTCATTTGGAAATCGCCCCTCTTATCTAGTCGGGCGCGAAGCGGTAATTTCGACATTCGTATCTGGCATTGAGCAAGAGGCGGGCAATCGCGACCGAGCCATGCTCATGCTTGGACAGCGAGGCAGCGGCAAGACGGTTCTTCTGTGGGAACTTGCCGACCGCGCACGCAAGCTCGGCTTTGTTGTCGCTACGCCCACCGTAGCCTCCGAGGATATGCTCGAGCGCATTGTTGAGAAGATCCAGGAAGCAGGCGAGCCTTACGTCAATAAACGCCGCCTTCCCAAACTCACGAGCGGCAGTCTAAGTGTTTTTGGGTTCTCGGCAGGCCTCGAGTTCACACGAGACGTGCAGGAGACCAAAAGCTTTCAGTTCAAACTCACACAGCTCGCGCGCAAACTGACCAAGCAGGGACACGGTATCCTCATCCTCATCGACGAGCTCCAAGCGAATTCACCCGAGATCAGACAGCTCGTCACCGCCTATCAAGAACTGGTCGGCGAACGACTCAACGTCGCGCTCGTCATGGCAGGCCTTCCGGGAGCCGTCTGCGCAACACTCAATGACCGCGTGCTGACATTTCTCAACCGCGCTCGCAAGGTCACGCTCGAACCGCTTTCGGTCGGAGATGTCGACGCCTATTACCAGCGGGCTTTCGAAGAGCTCAGCATTGACATTCCAAGCGATCTTCGCCTCCGTGCCGCTCGCGCAACCCAAGGCTCCCCTTATATGCTGCAGCTGATCGGCTATAACATCGCCAATCGCTGCAAGGCTGGAGAACGCGCAGCGCAAGGGCAAATCGACGGAGCCATCGAAGCTTCGAAGGTCGACTTCGAAAACGATGTTTGCGAAACGACGCTCGCCGCGCTATCGGACCAAGACGTCGCGTTTCTCACCGCAATGACTGACGACGAAGGCGCTGTGTCGCGTATTTCTGATGTGGCGGAGCGCATGTCGGTCACGCCCGACTATGCACAGAAATATCGCCGGCGCCTCATTGACGCCGGCGTTATCGAGCAGGCGCGCCGTGGTTACGTGCGCTTCGCCGTCCCATATATGGCCGACTATCTGCGCAGCCAGCTCTAGACAACCACCACAAAGGTGCCTGTCCCCTTTGTGGTGGCTTGGGCCGGTTTGTCTTGATCTGTAACAGGTAGACCGCCAAAACCGGGCCTGGTGTTACAGATCGAGATCTTTCGGGCACCCTCTGCGGTTATCTCAATCTGTAACAGGTAGAGACGATTTAGCCCGCTAGATGTTACAAATCGAGACGGAAGATGCTAGTCACAGGCGATGTCGAGGTTCTTGCCGACGAGGCCCACGTAGCCGCCCTCGGCAGCCTTGGGACTATCTGCGTGGCAGAGAACCCACTTGTCGGCCTTCCAGTAGCAGTAGCTGTCACCGGCCGCGAGCATGTCGGCCGCAGCCTCGGGGCGCGGGCCATTGGTGCCCGCCGGCAGCGCCACCATCACCTGGAAGCCGCCGTCGTCGACCATGCAGGGCGTGTAGTGGAGCGTGGTGTTGAAGACTTCGACGACCGTACCCGCCGGCACGCGGAACGCCTTGACGCACGCGGTGTCGAGCTTGCCGTCCTCGATCTCCCAGCGATGCGCCACGAGCAGGATAAAGTCGCGGGCGCCCAGGTTAAACTCGCTGGCGCGGTGATACTCCAGGCAGTTGAGCTGCGTGTTGTGGCCGTTGCACCAGCCGAGCTGGAAGGGGCGGCCGCCAAACATGAGAAAGCCCAGTTTGCCGGCACCCTTGACGCCCTCGAGCTCCGACGCGCTTGCCACGTACTTGCTGCCCTCGGGGATGGGCGTGGCAGAGAGCGCCTCGAGCACGGGCGACGTGAGCTCGGACGGAACGTTATCCCAAACGTTGCCATAGGATTTGAACTCGGGATCGTTGACAGAGTAGATATGCATGTTCACTCCTGTTCGTTTATGTGACAGTACGAACATTCTAGAACAATCTCGTTCTGTTTTGAGTGCTCGATATGAAAAAGCGCCCCCACAAGAGTGGGAGCGCTTCTGGCGCAAACGCTATTCCTGCCAGCATCCTTATGCCTGCTGATAGTGCAGGTGCTTCTCGTCGATATTGGCCAGGTCGCGGTCGAGATAACGGCGCGCGAGCCAGTTTGCCATGGGGAGGTTCTGGTCCAGATAGTTACCGCACTCCTCGGGAGCGGCGCCGGGGATATCGCCCTCAAAACCAGCAACAAACTCGAACAGCTCGCGCACGAGCGGCAAGATCTCCTCGCTCGTCAGCTCACCAAAGACAACCAGGTAAAAGCCCGTGCGGCAGCCCATGGGGCCAAAGTAGACAATGCGGCTCGACCACTCGGCATGATTGCGGAGGAACGTGGCACCCAGATGCTCGATGGTGTGGCACTCCGCCGTGTTCATAACTGGCTCCTTGTTGGGCGTGGTCAGGCGCAGGTCAAAGGTGGTGACGGCGGCGCCGGTCGCCGGATCGCGGTCGATGCGGCTCACATACACGCCGGGCTCGAGCAGCAGATGGTCAACGGAAAAACTCGCGATGCGCTCCATGGCAGATCCTCTCGGTAGTCAATTTGGGACGGGGCTCTTTTAGCTGGTTCGAATGATCGCACCAATCATACCAGTCAAAAAAGCCCCGTCCCAAATGAGCTGCCCGGGACGGGGATCAATGAGTTTTTAGTCCCCGTCTCAGAATAATCATGCTAGGCGGTGTACGCGATTGTAGATTTCACGGCATGGCGCCAGCCGGCGATCTTTTTGGCGCGCTCGTCGGCGGACATGGTGGACTCCACGATGCCGCGGGCGCCGTAGACGTCGACGACGTCGCGCGTGTACATGCCCAGCGCAATGCCGCAGGCCCAGGCCGCGCCCAGACCGCTCATCTCGTCGTTGCTCGCGATGCGAATGGGCGAGCCAACCAAGTCGCTCTCAAACTGCATCAGGTACGCGTCGCGCGTGGGACCGCCGTCAACACGAAGCTCGGCCAACGCCGCGCCCGAATCCTCGACCATCGCATCAATCACGTCGAAGATCTGATAGGCGATCGACTCGTCAGCGGCCTTTACGAACTCCGCACGGCCCGTGGTGCGCGTCATGCCAAAGATGCAGCCCTCGGCATCGCTCGCCCAGTGCGGCGCGCCCAGGCCAGTGAACGCCGGCACAAAGTAGACACGGCTTGCCGGATTGGCGGCGTAGCACAGGTCGGTGACTTCCTCGGGATTGTTGATGAGTTCCAGGTCGTCGCGCAGCCACGTCTTGACGGCGCCGGCGTAGCTCACGTTGCCCTCGAGAACATACTCGGTCACACCGTCCATACGCCATGCGAGCGAGCTCGAAAGCCCATGCGAGCTGGCGACGAACTCGTCGCCGACGTTCATCATGACCGAGCTTCCGGTGCCATAGGTCGCCTTGGCCATGCCGCGGCTATGGCAGCCCTGGGCAAACAAGGCGGCATGGCTGTCGCCGAGCACGCCGTGAATGGGCACGGGCGCCGGCAAAAAGCCGCCCAGGTCCGTTGTACCGAACAGGCCATCGGAATCGGTCACCTGCGGCAGACACGCCGGATTGACACCAAAGGCCTCGCACACCGGCTCGCTCCAGCAGCCACGGCGCAGGTCAAAAAGCTGCGTGCGGCTGGCATTGGACCAGTCGCAGCGGAACTCCGCGCCGCCCGTGAGCGTCCAGACCACCCAGGCATCGATGGTGCCCAGGCACAGCTCGCCCGCCGCCGCGGCCTCGGCAGCCGCGGGAACGTTCGCGAGGATCCAGGCCATCTTGCCCGCCGGATAGTAGGGCGAGAGCACCAGACCCGTCGTGTCACGCACCAGCTCGGCCACGCCTTCGCGCGCAGCAAGCTCGTCGCACAGCTCGCGGGCGCGGGCGCACTGCCACACCACGGCATCGCACAGCGGCTCGCCCGTCCTGCGGCTCCAGGCAACGGTAGTCTCGCGCTGGTTGGAGATGCCGATGCCGGCGACGTCGGCCGGATCGACCCCGGTCTCCTCCACCACGGCGCGCGCCACGGCCAGCACGTTGGCGGCGATCTCGGCTGGATCATGGCCCACCCAGCCGGCCTCGTTGACAATCTGGCGATGCGAGCGGTCGGCGCGATGGATCAGATGGCCGCCCTCGTCCACCAGCAGCGCCTTAGTACCCTGTGTGGACTGATCGATTCCGATGATGTATTTGCTCATGTACTCTCCTGTCTCCCCCGTCGATTCAAAACTAAAACCCGACGGACAAGGAGCGAGTGGCCGACCGGCTCATGAGAGCGCAGCCGGCCTGCTCAAAATTCAACCTAAAAGGATTGGTGCAAACCTGTCCCCGATGCACCAATTACTCTGCGGGAAGGAACTCGACGACCGTCTTGGCGATTCCCTCGCCCGTCAGGCCGTAGTGCGCAAAGACCTCGGGGCTCGTACCGGTGATGACCGGCGCATCGGGCAGGCTCAGGCACTTGACCGGACGCGGGCAGTGCTCACCTACGACCTGCGCGACCATGGAACCCAGGCCACCGAAGGGACTGTGCTCCTCGACGGTCACGACGGCGCGCGTGGCACCGGCGGCCTCGATCACGGCCTCGGCGTCGAGCGGCTTGACGCAGTACATATCGAGCACCGTTGCCGAGATGCCCTGCTCGGCCAGCAGATCGGCGGCGTCCACGGCGTGGCGGACCATCTCACCGGTAGCGACGATCGTCACATCGGTGCCGCGGCGCACCCAGGTGGCGCGATCCATCTGGAACGGGCACTCGTCCTCGGTGTACACGTCCTCCACCGGGTTGCGGCCCACGCGGATGTAGGCCGGCTTGTTGTCGGCGACCAGGGCACGCACGAGCTCGGCGGTCTGGAAGCGATCGCTCGGCAGATACACGCGCATGTTGGGAATCGCGCTCATGGCGGCGATATCCTGCGCGGAGTGATGGCTCATGCCTAAGGCGCCGTAGGACACGCCGCCCGAGATGCCGATGAGCTTGACGTTGGTGTTGGAGTACGAAACGTCGACCTTGCACTGCTCATACGAGCGCGTGGTCACAAAGGACGCCGGCGAGGCGGCCCAGGCCTTCTTGCCGCACGAGGCCATGCCGGCGGCGATGCTCACCAGGTCCTGCTCGGCAATGCCGACCTCAACGGACTGCTGGGGATACTGGTCAAAGAACGGCGTGAGCGATGCAGAGCCGCGGGAGTCGGAGCACAGGACGACGATGTCCTTATCGGTCTCGGCGGCCTCGAGCAGCGTGTCGCAGATAACCTTGCGGTTGGCGATCTTGTTAGCCATTGATAGCCTCCTTGTGGGCAGCGAAATCGGCGATGATCTGGGCATATTCCTCGTCGTTGGGCAAGTGATGATGCCAGGCGGCCTTGTCCTCCATAACCGGCGAGCCATAGCCCTTCACCGTGTTGAGGATGATGACCGTGGGCTTGCCCTTGGTCTCGGCGGCCAACGTCAGCGCGGCATCGATGGCTTGGACGTCGTTGCCCGGAATGGAGAGCACGTTCCAGCCGAAGGCGGCCCAGCGCTCCTCCTGCGAATCCTGCTTCATGACGTCCTCGGTGCTGCCGCTGATCTGCAGGCGGTTGCGGTCCACGAGCGCGCACAGGTTATCGAGCTGGTAGTTGCCGCCGCTCATGGCGCCTTCCCAGACCGAGCCCTCGGCAAGCTCGCCGTCGCCCATGATGGTGTAGACGCGGTAGTCGCGGCCGTCCATCTTGCCGGCAAGCGCCATGCCCACGGCCACGGGCAGGCCATGGCCCAGCGAGCCGGAGTTCATCTCGATGCCCTTGAGCTTGTTGTTGGGGTGACCGATGTAGGGGCTGCCGAACTTGGAGAAGCGGGCCTTGACGTCGTCGAGGTCCAGATAGCCCTCGTGGCACAGCACCGCGTAGTAGGCCTCCATGGCGTGGCCCTTAGAGAGCACAAAGCGGTCGCGGTTGGGGTCGTCGACGGTCTCGGGCGAAATGTTGAGGTGGTTGGCATAGAGGGTCATGAGGGCGTCGATCACCGACATGTCGCCACCGATGTGGCCGCCGGCGCCAGCCACGATGATATCGACGCAATCGCGGCGAAGGTCCCAGCGCAGGGACTCAAGCTCTTCGATAGTTGCCATTTCTACTCTCCTCGCAGGTAGGCTTTAACGTCTTCTTCGATGGGGTCGTACAGGTCGGGGGCAATGCCGAGGTACTTGCACGCCTCGTAGAGCACCGGCACCACGTTGGCGTGAATGGCGACGCAGTGGTGGATGTAGGGGCCCTCGACGATCTTGGCCTCGAGGCGCTTGAGGTTGTCGACCTCGACCCACAGGTAGGTGCCCATGCCGGCCGGGCCGTCGATGCCGCGTGCGTTGCCCAGCAGCAGCGAGTACTCGCCGTTGTCGCCGTCAAAGCGGGCAAGGGTGAGGTCGCCGTGCTTGGCCTCGGCCGTCAGCGCACCGGGGTGATCGAAAGCCAGCGGGTAGGTGAGCTTGGGTTTGACGGCCGCGCAGCTGCAGGGCCAGGGGCCACAATGCTGCAGCAGCTCACCGTTCTCGTTATCGGGATGGCGCACGGTCCAGTCGGCGAACATGCCGCGGTGACGGCCCAGGTCGGCGGCCTCGACCATCAGCGCGGTAATGGCGCCGTGGATATCGGTCTCGCACACGACGGGGATACCCATCTCATTGAGGATGGCGTTGGCGGCGCAGGGCATAATGCCCAACTCGTCCTGCAGAGCGTTCCAGCACTGGATGGCGCCGGCGTTGCAGCCGTACTTCTCGACCAGGCGCTTCATAGCGATAGCGAGCCCTGCGACCGCGGGAACCTTGTCCTCGGGGATGCAGATCTCAAAGCTATCGTTGATGTGGGCAAGCATGGCGGCCATGGCCTGTTCGTCGGTCTGGGCGTCGCGCACGGCCTGGACGAGCTCGGTCATGGGGATGGGTGAAAGCTGGATGTTGAACTTCTCGAGCAGCTCGCCCTCGTTGCACATGGTGGACCAGAAGTCGAACGGACGAGTGGCCATCTGCAGAATGCGGGTGTGCTTGAAGGTCTTGACCACGTTGCACACGGCCAAAAAGTCCCAGACGCCGCGCTCGAACTCGGGATCGGTCAGGCGGCAGTTGGTCATGTAGGTGAAGGGAACCTGGAAGCGGCGCAGGACCTTGCCGGTCGCGAACAGGCCACACTGGCTATCGCGCAGACGGGTGCCGTCGGGCTCGGGGCGCTCGTCGCGCGGGCCCCACAGCAGCACGGGCAGGCCGAGCTCACGGGCAAGGCGGGCGCAAACGTACTCGGTGCCAAAGTTGGCGTGGCACAGCATGATGCCGTCGACGCCCTCGGCGCGGAACTTCTTGACGATAGGCTCGATATGGCTGTCGTCAAACAGCAGGCCCTCGTCGTTGATGTCGTCGATGTCCACAATGTCGACGCCGATCTCGCGCAGGCGATCAGCCGTCAGGCCGCGATACTTGATCGCGTCCGGCGCGCTAAAAATGCTGCGGCGCGTGGGCACAAAGCCGAGCTTGATCTTATCCATGTACGTCCTCCCCTAGTCACATGTTCAGTAAACAGACGCATGTTTCGTTTTGTTCTGTTTACTAAATGTTTTACTCTTTTGTTTAGTAGTTTAGCGCGAAAGTCCCATAAACGGTAGAGAAATCAGCCTAAACGGTATGTAAACAAACTGAACATACAAGGAGAACAAAAAGAGGGCCCCGAAGGACCCTCTCTTGGTAGCGTTATGTATGGTTACCTTTGGCGGACTTTTCCGCTCTGAGGTCTGGCGCCGTTCCGCCTAGATTTCGCGCACGCTCTGGCGCTCGACAAAATAGGTCGATACGGCCGTTTTGCAGGTATAGCTCTTGGGATTGCGGATGTTGCCCACCAGGCGGCGCACCGCGATCTCGCCCACCTCGTGCTTGGGGACGTGCACCGTGGTGAGCGGCGGGTTGGAGAAAGCGCCCAAAGACAGGTCGTCAAAGCCGATGATCGAGACATCGTCGGGCACACGTATGCCGTGCTCGTTGAGCGCGCGCATGGCACCTACGGCGAGCACGTCGTTCTCGGCAAAGAAAGCCGTCGGCAGGTCGTCGCGCGAGACGCCGTCGAGCCACACGCCCATGTCGCGATAGGCACCCTCGAGCGTGGTGCCCAGCGTGACACGCCATGCCGGATTGGCCTCGAGGCCCGCGTCCTCAAGCGCTTGCCGATAGCCGCGCTCGCGGTCCTTAAAGTTGCGAATGCGAAGGTCGCCTGCCAGATAGCCGATCTGCTTGTGGCCTTTCTCGATAAGGTAATCCACGGCACGCAGCACCGAGTCGGTATTGGCAATGACCACGGCGTCGAAATACTGACGATCGCTCCAGCCATCGAGCACAATCAGGTGGGCGGCGGCGTTAGCGAACAGGGCGTAGTCCTCCTCGCCCAACTCCGTACCCATTAGCACAATGGCGGCGGACGGATCGGCGATCAGGCCCTCGACCTGCGGACGCACGGCGTCAAGATCGCTAAAGTCGAGCGAGACAAAGCTCGTGCTCATGCCGTGGCGACGCGCCTGACGCTCCACGCCCTCAATAACCGCGGGATGGAAGGTGCTCTCGTCCAGGATAGCGCCCGTCTTGCGCGCAAGCACAAACTGAATGCTCTCGAGCTGCGTCGACTGCTGGTAGCCGAGCGACTGTGCGCACTCCAGGATGACCTTGGCGGTCTCCTCGCTCACGCTGCGCTTGCGGTTGAGCGCGTTGGACACGGTCGCAGGCGAAAAACCGGTGATGCGGCTGATCTCGCGAACACTTGCTTTAGCCATTGTTCCCCCTAGTAACGGTCGCGGTCGAGCATCGTGGCCTGACCGCCCCGTGACTCGACAACTAAACGACCGCAAATTCAATCTAAACAGAATAGTAAATGTTTAATAGCTAGTTTAGCCTGTTGTCAAGCAAAGTGGTGCGACTATTCCCCCAACGGGCACATTTACTCGGTAGCTAAAAAAGCCCCGTCCCAAATTGAACTGCGCCCCAATTCTTGGACGGGCTAATAAGCGGCCTACGCCGCACATAG
>UROC01000076.1 GCA_900549345.1 uncultured Collinsella sp. | reverse complement strand
CCAGATGGTCGAGGCGCCCCAGATTGAGCTTGCCGACGTTGAGCGCTGGATTGTCCGTACGGCCGAGGTTCAACCCTGGGACTTTCTCAATGCGGTCTCGGCCCGTGACATGCGACGCTCGCTCGAGCTCTTCAATCTACTGCCCGCCAAGAGCTATGTGTGGACTTACACATTGCTGTGCGGCCGCATCCGCGAGCTTATCGTTGCCAAGGCGCTCGAGGCGCGCGGACAGGGTCGTGAGCTGGCCGCAACACTTAAGCTCCAGTCCTGGCAGGTCAAGAATCACCTGACCTGGGCACGTCGCTTTTCGATGGCAGAGCTCGTTGCCGCGCTCGAGGGCGCGGTCGATGTGGAGCTCGCGCTGAAGGGTTCGGCCGATTCTCAGACCGCGCTTTTGCTCTGGATTACGAACATCTTGAGAAAATCGTGATGATACCTGCCTATTTGACAAATTCGTTCTATCCCTTTGAGGGGGAGCGTGCTATAGTAGGCGCTTGCATGACCTCACCGTGTCTCAGAGGTGTCATACATTTTTTGCAAGGAACTCGAAAGGAACTCCAGAAGTGGCAAACATCAAGTCTCAGAAGAAGCGTATCCGCACCAATGAGGCAGCTCGCATGCGTAACAAGGCTGTCAAGTCCGAGCTCAAGACGCTGACCAAGCACGTCCAGTCCGCCGTCGCCGAGGGCGACGCCGAGAAGGCCCAGGCTGCCCTCAAGACCGTCACCAAGCGTCTCGACATGGCTGCCGCCAAGCATGTTATCCACAAGAACCAGGCTTCCAACCGCAAGTCCGGTCTTGCCAAGCTCGTGAACAGCATCAACGCCTAAGTTGTAAATTTCACACCACACAGATTACGCGCATAAATGGAGCCTGTTTTATGGAACAGGCTCCATTTTTTGTACCGCTCGGGTAAGATAGTCCGCATGAATACTTCAATTGACATTTCCCACATCCGCAACTTCTCGATCGTTGCGCACATCGACCATGGCAAGTCCACGATCAGTGACCGCATCCTCGAGCTCACCCATACCGTCGACGAACGCGACATGGAGTCGCAGCTGCTCGACACCATGGATATCGAGCGCGAGCGCGGCATTACGATCAAGTCCAATGCCGTCCGCGTTTCCTATGACGCCGACGATGGTGAGACGTATCAGTTCAATCTGATCGATACGCCGGGCCACGTTGACTTTACCTACGAGGTCTCGCGTTCTCTGGCCGCCTGCGAGGGCGCGGTGCTCGTCGTCGATGCCACCCAGGGTGTCGAGGCACAGACCGTCTCCAACGCGACGCTCGCCATGAACGCCAATCTGGACATTGTGCCGGCCATCAACAAGATTGACCTTCCCTCGGCGCACCCCGACGAGGTCAAGACCGAGATCGAGGATGACCTGGCGATCCCTGCCGATGATGCCGTGTGCGTCTCGGGCAAGACCGGCGAGGGCATTCACGATCTGCTGGAGTCGATTGTCTTTTTGATTTCGCCGCCTAAGGGCGATGCAAACGCTCCGCTCAAAGCGCTCATTTTGGATTCGTACTTTGACGAGTATCGCGGTGTGGTGGCTACGGTGCGCGTCTTCGATGGTTCCATCAAAAAGGGCGATACCCTGCTTATGATGCAAGCCAAGGGCGACTTTTTGGTCGACGGCGTGGGCGTCAAGCGTCCTGCCGAGACCCCGGTCGACGCGCTGACGGTCGGCGAGGTCGGATATGTTGTCACGGGCTTGAAGGATCCCGAGGCCGTTCGCGTGGGCGATACCCTTACGTGGGCGTCGAACCCCTGCCCCGAGCCGCTTCCCGGTTATCGCGAGGCCAAGCCCATGGTCTATACGGGCCTGTTCCCGATCGACAACAAGGACTACGAGAACCTGCGTGACGCGCTCGATAAACTGCACGTCAACGACCCGTCGTTGGTGTGGGAGCCCGAGACCTCGGTGGCGCTTGGCTTTGGCTTTCGCGTGGGCTTCCTGGGCCTGCTGCACATGGAAGTCGTCAAGGAACGCCTGGAGCGCGAGTTCAACCTGGACCTCATTGCCACGAGTCCCTCGGTCGACTATCACGTCTACAAGACCGACGGCGAAATGATCGATGTCCGCAGCCCGCAGGATCTGCCCGAGGCCACGCGCATCGAGCGTATCGAAGAGCCCTACCTCAAGGCAAAGATCATCTGCCCGCCCGAGTATACGGGTGCCGTCATGCAGCTCGCTATCGAGCACCGTGGCGTCACGACCGATATGATCCACCTGACGAGCAAATCGGTCGAGATGCGCTTCGATATGCCGCTCGCCGAGCTCATCTTGGACTTCTTCGATCAGCTTAAGAGCCGCACCAAGGGTTACGCCTCGCTCGACTACGAGTTCAACGAATATCGCCCCTCCGAGCTCGTCAAGCTCGACATCCTGCTTTCGGGCGACGAGGTGGACGCGCTGTCGTTTATCGTCCATAAGGACAAGGCATATGGCCTGGCCCGTGGCTTGTGCGACAAGCTCAAGGAGATCATCCCGCGTCAGCTGTTCGAGGTGCCCATCCAGGGTGCTATCGGCAACAAGATCATCGCCCGTTCCACCGTCAAGGCGCGTCGCAAGGACGTTCTTGCCAAGTGCTACGGCGGCGATATCTCGCGTAAGCGCAAACTGCTTGAGAAGCAGAAAGAGGGCAAGAAGCGCATGAAGGCCATCGGCTCGGTCGAGGTCCCGCAGGAGGCGTTTATGGCGATCCTCAAGGTGGACGAGTAGGTCTATGGCTCTTTCCGAATATAGTCTGCGGCTGCTGGGCGCCTATGCCGAGCAGCCGTTCCTTATGGCTCCCATGGCGGGCGTTACCGACCCCGCCTATCGCATCATGTGTCGCCGCCGCGGTGCCAACCTTGCCTACAGCGAGATGGTGAGCGTGGCAGGCCTTGCCTATGCCAGCAACAAAACGTGGCGCCTGGTGCTGCCGGCCGACGAGGAGCAGCAGATTTGCGTGCAGCTCTTTGGCTCCAAGCCCGATCAGTTTGCGAGCGCCGTCGCCGCCGTCGAGGAGCGCGTTGGCGATCGACTGTCGCTCATCGATATCAATATGGCATGTCCCGCCCGCAAGGTCGTTACCAAGGGCGAGGGCTCGGCGCTTATGCGCACGCCCGACCTGGCCGAAAGAATCGTCGAGGCAGCGGTGGGCGCGGCGCATGTTCCCGTGACCGTGAAGATCCGCAAGGGTTTTTATGCCGAGGATTGCAACGCCGCAACGTTTGCCCAGATGCTCGAAGGGGTGGGCGCCTCCGCAGTTGCCGTGCACGGTCGTTGTGCCACGCAGCTCTATACGGGCCAGGCCGATTGGTCGGTCGTCGATGAGGTTGCCGACGCTGTCGAGATTCCCGTGATTGGTTCGGGCGATGTGTTCTCGGCCGAGGACGCTGCTGAGCATCTGCACGGCTCGGGTGCCAGCGCGGTGTTTATCGCGCGCGGCATCTACGGCAATCCGTGGGTGTTCGGCGATGCCCGAGCCCTTGCACTCGATGGCATGCCGGTTCCTTCTCGCTCCTCGGTCGAGCGGCTGGAGGCTCTGCGCGAGCACCTGACGTTGACGCATGAGCTTCTGCCGCTCATGTCGCGTGCTCGCACGTACGCAAGCTGGTACTTAAAGGGCATGCCCCATGCCGCCGCCTGGCGCGCTCAGGTGGTGCGTTGCTCTACGTACGAGGAGTTTATGGCGCTGGTCGATGATATCGAGCGCGACGTGGTGGTCTGCGAGGCCGCGCTTGCCGCCGGCGAGTCGGTGCCTGCTCATCCGCTGGAGGCCTAACGGTGGCCGTTACCGCGCTGTACGTGCACGTGCCGTTTTGCGCCCAAAAGTGCCGGTACTGCGACTTTGACTCGCGCAGCTTTGCTCCGTGCGACCTGGATGCTGCGCTCGATGCCTATTTTGAGCAGCTGTATGCGCGGCTCGATGCCTTTGGCAACGCTGGGGCACTCGGGCAGGTCCGCACAGTCTACGTAGGCGGCGGCACGCCGTCGCTGGCAGGGGAGCGCCTGGTGGAACTTGCCCGGCGTATCTCCATGTGGTGCAAACCCGTTGAATTTACTTGCGAAGCCAATCCTGAGTCCCTGACCGCTGAGCTCGCCACCGCGCTTGCCGAGGCGGGTGTCACGCGCATCTCTCTGGGCGTGCAAACCCTCGACAATACCGAGCTGGCCGCTATTGGCCGCATTCACGATGCTAATCGGGCACTTGCGGCTATCGCGACGGTGAAGGATGCTGGCCTCGATGTGTCGTGCGACCTGATGTGCGGCCTTCCCGGGCAGACGGCCGCAAGCTGGCGGAGCACGCTCGATGTCGTGTTGGCGGCGGCGCCTCATCATGTGTCGGTCTACCCGCTCACGCTCGAGGAGGGCACGCCACTCTATCGCATGGCGTGCCGTGACGAGTCGCTCGAGCCCGACGAGGATTTTCAGGCTTCGTGCATGGACGCGGCGCGTGAGCGCCTGGGTGCGGCCGGCTATCATCCGTATGAGGTGGCAAGCTACGCGCTCGATGGCCATGAGTGCGCCCATAACATTGCCTACTGGACCGGACAGGGCTACCTGGGCCTGGGTCGTTCTGCCGCGGGCATGCTCGACGACGAGGATTTCGACCGTCTTGCAGGTTTGTTCCCCGGCGTGTCTTCTCGAGGCGATGCGTACCGCGTGCGTCTGGTGCAACGTGACGATGACGCGACGGCGTTCGAGGCCGAATATCTGTCGCAGCGCGAGGCTGTCGCCGAAGACTTGATGCTCGCTTGTCGCATGACGCGCGGTGTTGCGTCCGACCTGTTGGCTCGTGCAGCTTGCGTCATCCCAACGGGCGAGCTGGCAGCTGCCTGCGATCGTGCGCTCGAATTGGGTCTTGCCACTTGGGTGCCCGAGACGCTCTGGGGTCATGAGGGACCCTTCACTTCGGCAGATGTCGTCGCGGGCCATGTTCGAGCTCGTCTGGCGCCGACCCATCTGGGCTGGCTCGATGGAAATGTTCTGTTCGAGCTGTTTTGGGATCTAGCTTAGGCCGCTCGGGTAGAATTACCGGAATATATACGCTGCTGTGAGCAGGAGGTTGCCGCGCATGGCGACGATGAACGAAAAAGATTACTACGAGATTCTGGGTGTCTCCAAGGACGCCACCTCGCGTGATATTCAAAAGGCCTTCCAGCAAAAGGCCCGTAAGCTCCATCCGGACGTCAATAAAGAGCCGGATGCCGAGGAAAAGTTTAAAGAGGTTTCCGAGGCCTACGCCGTGCTTTCGGATGAGCAAAAACGTGCGCGCTACGACGCCATGCGTTCTGGCAATCCCTTTGCCGGTGCTCCTACGGCTTCGCCCTATGGTGGCGGCTACGCCGGCAGCACGGGCTATGGCAATCCCTTTGAGGGCGGCTTTCCCTTTGGTGGCGCCTGGGGCCAGCAGCGTCGCGGCCAGGCTGCCTACAATCCCGAGAACGGCGCCAACGTGGTCGTCGATATCAAACTCGACGCCAAGGAGGCCAAGGGCGGTGCCCGCAAGACCGTCCGCTACACGCGCTTCGATACCTGTGGTCACTGCGGCGGCTCGGGCTCTGTTTCGTCCGAGCATGCACATACCTGCCCGAGCTGCGGTGGCCGCGGCCACATCGACGTCGACCTGTCCTTCCTGTTTGGTGCGGGCACGTTCCAGTCGGTCTGCCCCGAGTGCGGCGGTTCCGGTAAGGTCGTGGCCGACCCCTGCCCCGATTGCGGTGGCAGCGGGCGAACCCGTGTGACCTCCGAGCAGACGATTGAGTTTCCTGCCGGCACGCACGATGGCGACGAGGTCCGCATTAGCGGCATGGGCCATGCTGGCACTAACGGTGCCGCGGGCGGCGACCTGGTCGGCCGCGCCCATGTTGAGGCCGAGCGCTTGGAAGGCAAAGCTCGTACTGGCTTTTACCTGATGGGCATTGTTGCTCCGTTTTTGGTGCTGTCGGCCATCTCGGGCGTGTTCTCGGCCTTTGCCGTGATGTGCTTTATTCCGTTTACCATGGGCCTGTTCATGGTGCTTTCGGACGGTGTGCTTCATCGCAGCCTGCTGTGGTGGAAGCGCGGTGCGATGCAGTTTGCCAACGGTTTTGCCAACGGCTTCATGTTCGCGCTCGTGTCGGTTTGGTTCGCGAGCTGCTCGCAACGGGCCATGCTTTCGCCGTATCAAATGCAATAACATCAAACCCTTTGTTTGCGGTCGGCCCAGCTTGGGTATAGGACGCACTGTGACAATAATGAAAGTCGGAAGGATTCGGTCGTGTCGGAAAATAGGGATTACTACGAGGTGCTTGGCGTCGACAGGGATGCCGACGCGCGGACGATTAAGCGTGCGTTTTTAAAGAAGGCCCGTACCGTACATCCGGATGTTTCGGACGATCCCGAGGCCGAGGCCAAGTTCAAGGAGCTCAACGAGGCCTATTCCGTTCTTTCCGATGAGCAGAAGCGTGCTAACTACGACCGTTACGGCACCGCGGACGGCCCCGGTGGCTCTGGTTATGTCGACATCAACGATATCTTTGGTGGCATGGGCATGGACGACCTGTTCTCGTCGTTCTTTGGCGGTGGCGCCGGTGGTGGCGCCCGCAGCCGTCGTGAGCGTCGTCGCGGACGTGACATGGCCATCTCCCTTTCGGTGACCCTTGAGGAGGCGGCGCTCGGTTGCAAAAAGACGATCAGCTATGATCGCCTTGCTCCTTGCGAGGACTGCAACGGTACCGGTAGGGCCGAGGGCGCACAGGAAAAGCAGTGCAGTCGCTGCCACGGTACGGGCTACGTCACGACGGTTCAGCGATCGTTTTTGGGCCAGGTTCAGTCTTCCTCGCCTTGCCCCGACTGCCATGGCGAGGGCACGGTCATCGACCATCCCTGCGAGACCTGCGACGGTCAGGGCCGCACGCCTTCGCACGAAAAGATCGACATCGATATTCCCGCCGGCGTTTCGACCGGTCGCCAGCTGCGTGTGAGCGGCTTTGGCGAGGCCGGCCTTCGCGGCGAGCCTTCGGGCGACCTGATTGTCAACGTGCGCGTTGCCGACCATGAGCGCTTTAAGCGCAACGGTGACGACCTGTACCTGGTGAGCGATATCTCGATTGCGCAGGCTGCGCTCGGCTGCGAGATCGAGGTCGAGGGCATTATGCCCGACGAGGTCGTTAAGGTGACGGTTCCCGCCGGCGCCCAGTACGGCGACACCGTGAGCGTCAATAATTACGGCATGCCGCGCATTGGCGGTGGCGGTTCGCGTGGCCGCCTGATCGTGCAACTGCGCGTGGTCGTTCCCACCAATCTTTCCAATAAGCAACGCGAGCTGCTCCGTGCTTTTGCCGATGAGATGGGCGATGACGTCGCTTCCGGTAAGAAGTCGGTGACCGACCGTATCAAGAGTGCCCTCGACGATATCCTCGATTAAGGAGCCCGCGTGCTCGCACCCCATATTTCCGTCGTCAACCTCGGCTGCCGTGTCAACCGGGTTGAGTCTGACCGTATCACTGCCGATCTTATGCGCCTGGGCTTTGCTATGGTGGAGCCCCACGATGCCGATCTGATCGTCATTAACACCTGTGCCGTTACGGGCGAGGCCGAGGCCAAGACCCGTAAGGCCGTCCGTCATGCGCTGGCCCATCCAAACGAGCCCTATGTGGTCGTGACCGGATGCGTGGTCAATTTGCATCCCGAGGAGCTGTTGGAGCTTTCGGATCGCGTGATTGCCGAGCCGTCTAAGATCGATGTCGCCGAACGTGTCTGCGAGGTGCTGGGCGTTGAGTCCGATAGCGTTCCCGCCTGCAGCGATGGTGACGTGGTCGATGCGCTCGGTCGTTCTCGGCTGGGCGTGAAGATCCAGGATGGCTGCAACCACCGCTGCACCTATTGCATCGTGTGGAAGGCCCGCGGCCCCGGGCGTTCCGTGCCCGTCGAGTCCGTTCTCGAACAGGTGCGCGAAGCCCAGGAGGCCGGCGTGCCCGAGGTGGTGCTGACCGGTGTGAACCTGGGTGCCTACGATGGCAAGAGCGCGACCGACGAGCATGTCGAAATCGATGAGCTGCTCGAGGCCATCATGGAGCGCACGACTATTGCGCATGTGCGCATTTCCTCGGTCGAACCCATGGATATCTCTGAGCGCCTGCTTAAGGTTATGGCGCGCTATCCGCAGCGTATTGCCCCGTTTTTGCACCTGCCCGTACAGTCCGGCTGTACGGCGACGCTGCATCGCATGGGTCGTCCCTATAGTGCCGAGGCCTTTGAGGACACGGTGCGCATGATTCGCGCCATCCTGCCGCAGGCGTCTCTTTCGTGCGACGTCATCGTCGGTTTTCCTGGTGAGACGGACGAGGAGTTCGAGGAGTCGCTGGCGCTGTGCCGCCGCGTGGGGTTCTCGCGTATGCACGTGTTCCGCTACAGTAAGCGTCCCGGTACCCTTGCTGCCGACATGCCCGACCAGGTGCCGCCCGAGGTTATGGCCGAGCGCAGCCGCCGTATGCGAGACACGGCGCAGGAGCTCGCTATTGCCGATGCTCGTCATCGCGTGGGCACTGTCGAGCGTGCCGTGCTCGAGTATGGTGACAACCTGACGCTCGGTTCGTTCCATCATGCCCGTCTTGACGATACCTGTGGACTTACAGCCCCGTGCCTGCTCGATGTTGCTATCATCGGAGTCGATGATTCCGGCTTGGTCCATGCGCGCAGGGAGGTCCATGGAAGCCTCGAAGATTAGACTTACCGTTCCCGAGGGAGTTGATCCCTCGCGTGTTTTGGGCGCCGGCGACGGCGTCCTTCGTGCGCTCGAGAGCTTGGTTCGCGCTCACGTGGTCGCCCGTGGCGATAGGATCTCCGTAAGCGGCGACCCGGACGAGGCCGAGCTCGTGGCTCGCTTTTTCGAACATGCTTTTCGCGAGGCGGCGGCCGGTCGTACCCTGTCTGCCGACGATGTCTCGCGTTGCCTGGCCGTCTTGCGCGACGGCGAGCATGAGGCCACATCGCTTCGCGATGACGTGCTGCTTTCATACCGCGGTCGTGTCATTCGTCCCAAGACGCTTGGGCAAAAGCGCTATGTGGATGCCATTCGCTCGCATACCATCACCTTTGGCTTGGGTCCTGCCGGTACCGGTAAGACCTATCTGGCCATGGCGCTCGCCGTTGCCGCGCTCAAGCGCCATGAGGTGGGCCGTTTGATCTTGACGCGTCCGGTTGTCGAAGCAGGGGAGAACCTGGGCTTTTTGCCCGGCACCCTCGAGGAAAAGATCGATCCGTACATGCGCCCGCTCTACGATGCCCTTTTTGACATGATGGATCGTGAGCGCACCGATGAGCTTATGGAGCGCGGCGTGATCGAGATCGCCCCGCTCGCCTACATGCGCGGTCGTACGCTGAGCGATGCTTTCGTGGTGCTCGACGAGGCGCAAAATACTACGCCCGAGCAGATGAAGATGTTCCTGACACGCCTTGGATTCAACTCCAAGTTCGTGATTACCGGCGACCTCAGCCAGCGCGACCTGGTGGGTCGTCGTGGTGGCTTGGCGGATGTCGAGAAGATTTTGGGCCGTGTCGACGATGTGGCGTTTGCACACCTGGAGCGCGCCGATGTGGTGCGCCATGCCCTGGTGGGTCGTATCGTCGAGGCATACGATGCTTATGA
>UROC01000075.1 GCA_900549345.1 uncultured Collinsella sp. | reverse complement strand
TCTAAATAACGTGGTTGATACTCAACCTTTGTTTGTGACCCGTCCTAGCATGAACGGGTTTTCCGAGTGCCGCAGATTGGGCCGAAAGAGGAGCGACGCGTACTTTGGTACGCGAGCGACGGTTTGAACGGCAAGGTGCGGTGCTTGGGAAAGCCGCCTAGCGGTAGCTGACGCTCTGCTGGGAGTCCTTGACGACCACGTCGTGGGCTCCGCCTTCGACGATGGAGGTGGAGCTGACCAGGGTCAGGCGTGCCTTTTCCTGGAGCTCGGGGATCGAGAGGGCGCCGCAGTTGCACATCGTGGACTTGACCTTGTAGAGCGTGCCGCCCACGCCGTCCTTGAGGGAGCCAGCGTAGGGAACGTAGGAATCGACGCCCTCGACGAAGCTGAGCTTCGCAGCACCGCCTAGGTCGTAGCGTTGCCAGTTGCGGGCACGTGCAGAACCCTCGCCCCAGTACTCCTTCATATACTGACCGTTGACGTTGACGCGCTCGGTCGGGCTCTCGTCAAAGCGGGCGAAGTAGCGGCCCAGCATCATAAAGTCGGCACCCATGGCCAGGGCGAGCGTCATGTGGTAGTCGTAGACGATGCCACCATCGGAGCAAACGGGCACGTAGACGCCGGTCTCCTCGTAATACTCGTCGCGAGCGCGGCAGACGTCAATCAGCGCGGTGGCCTGGCCACGGCCGATACCCTTGGTCTCGCGGGTAATGCAGATGGAGCCGCCGCCGATACCGACCTTGATGAAGTCGGCACCGCAGTCAGCCAAAAAGCGGAAGCCCTCGGCGTCGACGACGTTACCGGCACCGACCTTGACGTCCTCGCCGTAGTTGGCGCGAATCCACTCGATGGTGCGCTTCTGCCACTCGCTGAAGCCCTCGGAAGAGTCGATGCACAGGACGTCGGCACCGGCCTCGACGAGCAGCGGCACGCGCTCGGCATAGTCGCGGGTGTTGATGCCGGCGCCGACCATGTAGCGCTTATCGCCGTCGAGTAGCTCGTTGGGGTTGGTCTTGTGGCTGTCGTAGTCCTTGCGGAAGACGATGCCCATGAGGTGATCGTTGTCATCGACGATGGGCAGGGCGTTGAGCTTGTTGTCCCAGATGACGTCGTTGGCAACCTTGAGGCTGATGTTCTTGTCGCCCACGATAAGCTGCTCACGCGGGGTCATGAACTCGGAGACCTTCTTCTGGTGGTCATCGCGGCTGGGGCGATAGTCACGGCTGGTGACGATGCCCAGGAGCTTACCCTTGGGAGTGCCGTCGTCGGTGACCGGCATGGTGGAGTGACCGGTCTTATCCTTGAGCTCGATGACCTGCTCCATGGTCATATCGGGGGTCAGCGTGGAATCGGACTGAACGAAGCCAGCCTTGTGATCCTTGACGGCCTTGACCATAGCAGCCTCGGACTCGGGGGTCTGGGAACCGTAGATGAAGGACAGGCCACCCTCGGTAGCGAGCGCGACACCCATGTCGACGCCCGAGACGGACTGCATGATGGCGGAAACCATGGGGATGTTCAGGGTGATTGCCGGCTTCTCACCGCGCTTGAAGCGGGTTAGCGGCGTCTTAAGAGAGACGTTGTTAGGGATGCACTGCGAGGACGAGTAACCAGGGACCAGCAGATACTCCGAAAACGTGTGGGACTCACCGGGAAAGAACGTAGCCATGTTTCTCCTTTTTCCATGCGACCGGTCGGCTGCAGGCCTCGTAGGACCCAGCCCAACCTTGGGCGCCCAATACTGGGGAAGTATCTTAACGCACTTTGACTGCTACAATGCATGATTTTAGAAGAGCACACGAGGGCTTGACGCAGGCTTTGCGTTTGCCCAGCAAACACTTTAGCGGGGAGACGTAAGGCACATGGAGTACAAGACGACGGCAAAGTTGGTCATTCAAGCGTGCGACAAAGATCTGCCGGGCGTGTTTGGTCACGGCTGCGTCTTGCTGCTGCAGGGTATTGCCCGCGAACACTCGCTCAACCGCGCCGCCAAAAGCATGGGCATGGCCTATTCCAAGGCATGGCGTATCGTGAACGAGGCCGAGGGCCAGCTGGGCTGCAAGCTCATCGAACGCGACGGCGCCCGCGGATCCACCCTCACCCCCGCCGGCGAGCGCGCCATCGAGGCCTATGAAACGCTGCAGACGGAGATCAACAACGTCATAGCAACCCGGGCCGACACCCTCATTGCCACCATCACCGAAAAGTAGCTCATTTGGGACGGGGCTTTTTAGCAACGATGTCCCCTTCTTGTGCCAGGCCACGGCGTTCGATGACTTCATTGGCATGATCAGCGTACACAAAATGGGCGGTCGCAGCCGAGCCCCCCCCGCGTAGCGAGCCTCAAGCTCAAGCTGGGACAGCATCGTTGCGACTGCCCTTTCATCGTCGAGATAATCCTGAGGGTCACCACATATCTCAGGCCAGCGCAGCGGCGACGAACCCGCCGCCTCCTGCGCGCCCGCGCGAGCCTAGTTCTCCCCAAGCGCGCGCCGCGCGAGCTCCAGACAGCCCAAGATCCCCTGGTCGCCATCGAGCGAATTACCGACGACGTAGGCATCGAGATCATCCATCTCGGGAATGGCGAGATAGCCGTTGAGCAGCTCCGCAAGCTTGATGCGGGCTGGCGGCAGCAACGGCAGGTGATCGCCCACGCCCCCGCCGATGACGATCTTGCGGGGCATGTAGCACAACACGAACGTCGCGAGCGCCTGACCGAGATACCCGCCGATGAGCGCGACCTTGCCCGGGTCGTCCGCCATGCCAGCCGCGACGGGATCGCCCCAGCGCTTCCACAGGGACGGGCCGCACGCGAGGCCCTCAAGGCAGTTCGTGTGGAACGGGCAGGCGGACACGCCGGAGGGCATCGGGTCGGCTGGGTCGCGCGTAAGCGGGATGTGGCCCGCCTCGGGATGCATCGCGCCATGAAGCAGATTGCCCTCCACCAGCACGCCGGCCCCCACACCCGTGCCAATCGTGAGGTAAAGAACGTCGCGCAGGCCACGGGCGCACCCATACACGGCCTCGCCCAAGCATGCCGCGTTGACGTCGGTGTCGTAGCCAACCGGGACATCGATGACGGAGCGCAGGGCGCCGAGGACATCGACGTTCGACCAGCCGGGCTTGGGAGTCGTGAGCATGCATCCAAAATGAGGCAACGCCGGGTCGACATCGGTGGGCCCAAAGGCACCCACACCCAGGGCCTCCACGCCGCGCTCAGCGAACCAAGCCCCGCACGCCTCCAGCGTCGAGGTAGGATCCGCGGTGTCGATTCGGACGCGCTCCACGATCTCCCCGTCTGCGCGACCAGTCGCGCACACCATCTTCGTCCCGCCCATCTCAAGGGCACCCAGCAAACGACTCATAGCTCCCCCTTTTCCCCGTTGGCGCTCAATTCCCAGCACGTGATGCGCGCGCCTGGCACCCTGATGGCACACGAGCGGCTCCTCGGGTACCAGCGCGTGCTCATGACGAGCTCACCTTCATTCACAAAGACCTCAACCGAAGACGTATCGACCAAAATGCGCACCGACCGCACGGCATTGACGCGCTCCCAGCGCTCCGTGCGCCCGCAACTGGCAGCATTGCGACCGGCATCACGGAAACGCATCACGAACCGCATGAGCCTCTCGTCCGGATCGCAAGTCACGAATAGTTCGAGCTCCTCTCCCAGGACCACATGCATCTCATCGCCCACGTCCTCGAGCGCAATATCGCATGCCGTCGGTATCACGTCGAGGTGCAGCTCATCCACAGCTCGATGCGCCTGCCCGCGCAGGGACGCGAGCTCGCGCACGGGCCGCTGGAGCACAACGCCCCCATTCCCTGCCGTGAGCTCACGAGGCACCGTGAAACAGTGCTGCCAGCCCTCGACGATCGTCGGGTCGTTACCGTAGGTGGCGTCTTCGGGCATGCCCATCCAGCCCATGAGGATGCGGCGGCCATCCTCGGCCACGAAAGTCTGGGGAGCGTAAAAGTCGAATCCGGCGTCCCACAAGCGGAACGTCCCCAGCTCATAACGCCCGCAGATGTCGCCCGCAAAGGGCACGTAGCCCGACTGGTACACGTTGCGGTGCTCCCAGTCGCCGCCAAAAAGGCCCTGCGGTGAGAACGAGAGCACCTGAAGAGCATCGAGCTCAAAATAATCGGGGCACTCCCACATGAAACCGAAGCGCTCCGAGGACTGGATCCTGTTCTGCAGCCTCCATGTCTGAAGTTCGTCCGAGGCGTACACGAGCACCTCTCCGGCATCGCGCTCGCAGCTGGCGCCATGGCAGCGCACGAAGAGCTCGCGCCGGGGCGATGGCGAGGCCGGGACGGAGTCTTTTGCGGGTCCGGCCTCCTCCGCAGCCCCACGGCGGCGCGCCCCCAGCACCATGAGGTACCTGCCGCACGGGGCGTCCGCGCGCCATACTTTGGGATCGCGCACGTGGCAGGAGAGGTCAGCTGGATAGTCCGCATTACCGAGCAGAAGGCGCTTCTCGCCGAACGTCTCGCCGTCGGCGGTATCCACCATAACAGTATTTCCCTCACGCCCCGTGTTGATGTAGTCGTAGGCGCCATTCCCATCGGGAAGCTTGACATTGCCGGTGTAAAACACGCTCACGTGGTCGTCGAGCACAAGTGCGGAGCCCGAGTACACGCCATGGCAATCGAACGGCTCGTCGGGGTACAGCGCGCAGCCCTCGTACGTCCAACTCACCAAGTCGGAGCTCGTGCTATGACCCCACATCTTGACGCCGCCCTCGACGTCAAAGGGGGCATATTGGAAGTACGCGTGAAAGACGCCGTCCTTCTGGTACAGACCGTTGGGATCGTTGAGCCATCCCACGGGTGGCATCAAGTGATACGTCTGGGCCCAGGTGCGCGGCCTGCGCGACGCGGCGTCCTCGGCAGCCTTCACCAGCTGCATCAAGTCGCGTTGAAGTGCGTTGGCCATGAAGGTCCTTTCTCGTGTGATTCGTCTTCAGGTGCGTGAGGACGTGGCGCGGTGCGGATGCGGGGCAGCGCCTTGGACTATTTTCGAGGCACTCATCGCCGCTCCCTCAAACGCAAAGACTCAACCATGATGCCCCACCGAACCGAGCACAGTGCAGCGTCATCATCCGTGACATACCGAATTGAAGCTATAAAACTCGATAATCAATCAATTCGATTCCAAGCCGCGCAAGTTGATCGATCATGCCGGCGCTACTCAGTGCCTCAGCTTCGTAAGTTCGGCTTTCCGTAAGCGAAGAGTGCTCCATGATGTAAGCATCGAGGTACCCTGGATGGCAAATCGCCATTGCAGTCTCCCCTAAACTGATGGACGCCGCGCCATCGAGAAAATGCTTGCGCGCATCTTGAACAGAGGCGGCAGGGCGCATCGGCAAAACACGAACAATCGAACCGCCGACCCTCATTGAGTCACAACCGCGATCGGGCAACAAGCTTACAGGCAGTCCGAGCTCCTCGGCAACGGCTGCCGCCGCCCTCATAAATGACGGTGAAAGCACGGCATGAATGTCAATATAATCCGGGAGTCGTCCAAGTAAAGACTTAAGTTGATCGACCTGCAAACGGATCTCCCGGTATGCCTCTTCAAATGAAACGAAATCTTCCTCGACCGCTCTATACGCGGCGCTTCCGTGGAACTGCCCAGTTGACTCCACAAGTGACGGCACAAGGCTCGAATCAGAAAGTGGCTCGCCGGCGCTAATGCACGCATGTAGACCGACTGCGACATCATGACCGGACAGCAACCTTACACCATGCTCCGCTGCGGGCATGTTTGCCATAACGCCGACGCTGCGCACGATTCCCGTATGCAAGGTGCGCTCAATCCCATAATTGACCGCTTCGCTAAATCCCAGATCATCAGCTCTGACCAGCAATCTTTTTGACATGTTCCTATCCCCTTCCCTGCGGAGCCTTGTCGGCACGATAGCTCACGTTACCTTCGCGCCCATCCACGCGGACTTCACCTTGACGAGTCACCATTGTTCGTATGGCGCGATACGCAGGCAGGGCGGCCGGACGAGGCAACAGATCCATGCACGACGGCGGAAGCGGCACGCGATCGTCATGACCCGATAAAATTGCGTCACATACCTCAATCACCGTCTCCAGCAAGAAGACCGGCGATTCGTAGGTACCGTGATTTCGCACGATGCGATCATAGCGACCATCCAGCACGCGCACGCTCTCGAGGGCCCTCCGATAGGTCTTCACATCGGTGGACCAATCCTCAAGCAAAATCGTCCCCGGCCCACATGCGTCGCCGAACATGGCAGCGCGTTCCTCCGGCACCAAAAAAATCATGGATCCGTGAGTGTGCCCTGGCGTACGCCTCAACGGTAACCCCGCCAAGGTCGAACACATCGCCTCCGCGCAGGGGCTTCAATGCCCGCTCCTCAAGATGGGGCTCGAGCTCAATGTTCGAAAATCCGCATCCAGCGACAAATCGCTGGCGATAAGAAATAGCGGCGTGGGCGCGATACACCGGAAGATCCATCAGGTTCATATGTGCCGAGCCAAACTCTCCCGCCCCCATCGCATGGTCGACATGCCCGTGAGAAAGAAGCACTGTGACCGGCAAGTTGGTAATCTGCCGAACAACGGCAGCGAGCCCGGGCACGCCACACCCCGTGTCCAAAAGAGCGGCACGGCGCGAGCCGCAAACAAGATACATGGCTACGCCAAGAGGATCGACGATGCGATACATCCTGACACCAATACGAATCACCGTATAACTCACGGGAAATCACCCTCCCACGGAAACCAAGCTCATCATGTGCCGCGACGCAACGAACATAAAGCGCCCGAAATGCGCATTCGCAAATCGGGCGCCACAACACACCTCTAAGACTGGCGACTCTTGTTGCCCTCAACACCGAGAATCATAATAAGCGCAAGCGTTACAACAAAGCCGATGCCACCGGAGATGCAGGCATGCACGAAGTTTGCCATGCTATCTCCCCCGATAAACTCGAGAACCACGGTGAAATTCGTATAGAGCGGAGCGTAGCAGGTGACACCCATGATCGCCGCGTACAGCGTGCCCACAAACGTGCCGATTGCCTGATACGCCAGTACACGCGGATAGCGAAGCAGGATGCCAAAGATGGTCGGCTCACCAACTCCCACGAGTGCCTGGGTAATGAAGCAGCTAAGTCCGAGCTCGCGGTCCTCGGCAGTCTTGGCCTTAATGAGAAAGCCAAGGCCGCAAGCGATCGAAGCAAACGTGGAAGCAGCACCCATGACAAAAATGACATTTTCATATCCTTGGGTCGCAAGGGTGCTCATGCCCAACACGATGATGGGAAGATGCATACCCGTGGCAACAAGCGGCATGAACAGCGCGCCGATAAGGGCGATTCCAACCGGACCGAGGACATCGTGAACCCACATGAGGGCGGACTCAATCGCAACACCCATAATGGCGCCGCAAGGACCAAGGACGCAGAGGGCAACCGGAGTCATGGCAAGAACGGTGAGCACGGGAACGAACAAGAGGTGAACTTGATCGGGGATGATGCGATTGAGCAGCTTTTCCACCTGTGCCTGCACGGCGGTGATGAGAATCATCGGGAATACGGTGGATCCATACGTGGTAAGCCACATGGGTATCCCGTAAACGGTGAAGGGCTTACCGGCTGCCACGATTTCCGCCATCGTCGGGTGCAGCATGATGCCGGCAATGAACACAGAGATCACGGTGTTGGAACCGAACTTCTTCGATCCCGTATATGCAACCGCCATGGGCAAGAAGTAGAACCCTGCGTCACCAACAAAGGTGAGCAGCTTGAATAGATCGCTTCCCTCCTGGACCAGGCCCAATGCGGACGGGCCCAGGATCATGAGGATCAACTTGACCAAGCCGCCCGCAACAAGCATGGGGATGACCGGCGTGAGGCAGCCAGTCAGCGCGTCAAGGATGGCGTTACCGACGCGCGCCGGCGTAAGAGGCTGCTTTTCAGCTTCCGTCGACTGCGAATCGAGGTTCTCGTCGACAGCAGCCTGATGCTCGATGCCACCGACCTCGCAAACTTCGTTGTACACATGGGTGACCGTGGGGCCAATGATGACCTGATACTGCTCTCCAGAGTATTGCTCCCCCAAAACACCAGGTACCGCGCGGACCGCATCACGGTCAACGAGCGCCTGATCGGCAAGGTTGAACCTAAGGCGCGTCACACAGTGCGTGGCAAACGCCACGTTGGCCGCCCCGCCAATTGCCGCGAGTACTCCTTCCGCTGTCTTTTTGTAGTCTGCCATACCGTCTCCTTTCATCGTGTGGACTAAGCCCATTCTCCAGGCTCGACCACTACGGCAACAAAACACTATTAAAGAGATGCCTGATCCCGATGCGGCTCGTCGCGCCGCAACCATGCGAGGGCAAGCGGCACCCACGCCGCGGCATACGCATCTTCATCCTCAGCCTTTGCAGCAGAGGCCGGCTCGCAGAGAGCCATTCCATGTGGCCCCGTTGGGAATAGATGAAACTCGCAGGGAACGCCAGCATCTATCAGGGCCGCGGCAAACTGGCACGCACGAGCGGGATTAACCACTTGGTCCTCCGCGGTTTGCCACATGAATACCCTGGGCATATCAGGCCTCACTCCGGAAATCAGGTCGAAACGCTCATCGCATTCGGCCGCACCGTCGTTTCGCCCAAACAGGGCGCGCTGGATATATGGAATTTGCCAACGCATCTCTTTTGGACAGCTGTCAACAGCGCGAGTTGCCATATCCAAAGGGTTCACGAGCGGATAGCCAAGCACCACACCCGTGGGCGCGCAGTCACGCGGATCAACCCCAGGCACCTGGCTCAGCAAGTCCGGATCATCCCAATGCTCGGCAAGACACGCGGCGAGATGGGCGCCAGCTGAGAAGCCAACCACGTATATGCGAGATGCATCGATGGCGTACTCTTGAGCATGAGCCCGGACCCAGGCCATCGCTTGCATAAGCGCAATCAAAGGGGCGGGAAACGTTGCTGTACGATCTATTACAAGCTCTTCGCCTGGCTTCTTTGGGCGCGATCGAAACAAAACCGGATATCTCAATACCGCGGTATGATATCCTGCGCCAGCAAAGCGCATGGCAACAGGCTCTTGCTCCTTTGTCGCATGCAATACATAGCCTCCACCAGGGCACACGATCACAAGCGGTCGGAGCTTCTTAACCTGATAAGAGATATTAGGTTCAAGAAAAAAGGTGCGCAGGGTCGATCTACCTTGAGCATCGAGCTTGATGTCGGTCGTATACATTACGCCACGCCCCCCTCATCAACGACCGCGGCAGTTGCCACACGGCGCACGAACGCAGCCGTTCGCATCAATACGTCCTTTGAAGCGCACGGGTCGTATTCACGCGCAAAAGCCTCATGAGTAAAGCCGTGGTGGCAGCCCTCATAGCATTTGTAATCTACGGCCACTCCGGCCTCGTCCAGCATCGCGGCAAAGCGCCGCGAGTCTTCGCAAAGCGTGTCCAAGCTGGCGGCGTGCACGAGAGCCGGCGGCCACACAACATCCGTGGCAAGAAGCGGAGACGCAACAGGGTCCAGCATGTCGGCCTCCGTCGCATATGCCCACGATGCGTACTGTTGCATCCTCGTTTGTGATAGCGCCGAGCCGGTATTCACGCTTGGCCGTTGAACGCTCAGGGGCGCAAGCGGCGGATAGTTCATGATGAGGCCACCTATCGATACCTCATCGGATCGAGAGGCCAAGACGCAAAGGGCTGCAGCAAGATTGCCTCCCGCGCTGTGACCGCAAACAATTAGGCTCTGTTAGACCGGAATTGACACGACCGGCTGCCCTCTTGCCCTCGAGTTA
>UROC01000074.1 GCA_900549345.1 uncultured Collinsella sp. | reverse complement strand
ATCTACAAACTCGACGTCGTGGTGATTCCGACCAACCGTCCCGTGGTCCGCGACGACCGTCAGGACCTGATCTACAAGACCAAGCGCGAGAAATACAATGCCGTGATCGAAGAGATCGTGAAGCTGGTCGAAGCGGGCCGTCCGGTGCTGGTGGGTACCACGTCGGTCGAGATCTCGGAGTTGCTGAGCCGCATGCTCAAGCTCCGCAACATCAACGAGGAGTACATCCTCAACCGCACCAAGGACATTGCCAAGCTCGAGGGTGAGATCGCCGAACTCGAGGAGATCCTTTCGAGCGAGAACAATATCAAGAAGGTCATCAGCGACGAGCTGGCCGCGGTCAACAAGAAGTATGTGATGCCGCGCCGCACGGGCAGGATCGAACCCCACGAGGTCGTCGAGGTGAGCCTGGAGCCCGAGGTCGAGGAGTACCCGGTGACCATCATGCTCTCGCGCGATGGCTACCTTAAGAAGATGACGGACCGCGTGCTCAAGAAGGCCGCTACGCTCAAGTACAAGGACGGCGACAAACCCTTTATCGAGTTCCCGTCCTCCAACACCCACGAGCTGCTGGTCTTTACCAACAAGAGCCAGGTGTACAAGTGCAAGGTCGCGGCGTTTGAGGACACCAAGTCGGCCCAGCTGGGCTCGTACTTGCCGACCGATCTTGAGATGGAGCCCGACGAGAGTGTCATCTGGGTCATCGACCCCGAGGACTACAAGGCCGATGTGCTGTTTGTCTTTGAGAACGGCCGCGTGGTGCGCGTCGCGCTTTCTGGATACGTCACCAAGACCAACCGCAAGCGCCTCAAGAACGCCATCTACGGTGGCAGCAAGCTGCTGTATGCCCAGGTGCTCAAGGAAGATCGCGACATCGCGCTGGTCTCGAGCGACTATCGTTTGATGAACTTCAACACGTCGCTGCTTAAGACCAAGACGACCACCAACACGCAGGGCGTCCAGGCTTTCACGGCCAAGAAGGGCCGCTCGGTCACCACCGTCGGCACGACCGAGGACATCCTCGGCGCCGGCGTCTCCGCCGAAAAGTTCACCGCGCAGAGCCTCCCCTCTGCCGGTGCCCTCATGAAGGAAAACGACATGCCGAGCCTGTTTGACTAGAACGACAGCAGAACCGCCATAAGCTCTTAAAACGGTGGGGCCCGGAGCGCAGTAAATGCTGCACTCCGGGCCCCATGCATTACAGCAGCATCATCCCTATAGACAAAATGCCGCATAAAGTGGAACAGACATAAGCCCATCATTCATTCCAAAGGGCTTAGTAGATAGCCTGATAAGGCGCACGTCCGGATGGGTCTTTTTAAGTGAGGACAGGCTTCGAGATCTTGTGTTCTCCCCCGCCTTGACTTCAATCGCAGACAAGCATCCCTGCCTCTCTACTACAAAGTCGATCTCCGCGCGATTATCTCGCGCCCAATAATGCAGCGGATAGCCCATAGCTGAAAGCTGTTGGGCAACGTAGTTTTCGGTAAGTGCACCCATGAATGTTCCGCCGATGCCGGCAAGAATATCGGCGCGCTGAGCACCGGCCTTGGAAACGAGCAGCCCTGTATCCGCCTGATAGATTTTAAAAGCAGAAGGGTTAACGAAGGCCTCTAAAGGACTTTCGATCTGCCCGACTAGGCTGCAGCGCGCCACCGTACCCGACAATACAAGCCAATCGAGAGCATCTCCAAAGAGAGACGCATTGCCCCCCGCTCGCACTACCTTGTATTGAAATTTACGATTCTCTTTGGCAAGCTGCTGTGGAATGGAATCGAAGCACGCACGCGTCTTTGCGCTCAAGCGTTCATCAGCATATTTATTGGTGTCGGCGGAATATCCGTCGAGAATAATCCGATGCTTTTCGGCCACATCAATGATTGACTGATCATCGATGTACGTTTGGACCGCCTCGGGCATTCCGCCAACAACAAGATACTGTCGATAGAGTCCAAGCGCCTTTTCATGAAGGCTTGGCGCAAGAGGACCCATTATCTCGAATGATGAGCGTATCTCGTCGACCAGCTGATCGTGCCCCATCGCCCAGAGAAACTCCTCGAAATCGAGTGGAGTCATCTCAATCAAGTCGGTCTTTCCGACGGGGAACGAATACGACTGATGGTTAATGGCAACCCCAAGAAGCGACCCAGCAGCCGCAACGTAATACTCGGGAGCATCTTCGCAAAAGTATTTAAGGGAAGTGAGCGCTTCCTCGCATGCCTGGATCTCGTCAATGAACAGTAAGGTTTTGCCAGGCACGATACGCCGTCCCGTACGAGCCTCGATCGCGCGTACGATCGAATGAGGGTCAAGACCGCCCGAAAAATCCGCTCGCGCCGACCGGTCGTTCTCAAGATTAACGTAGACAACCGATTCGAAAAGATCCTGGGCGTACGTTCTAAGCAGATAGGTCTTGCCACACTGGCGCACGCCTTTGACCAGCAAAGGTTTTCTATCAGCCCTGTCTCGCCATTCTCTAAGGAGCTCGTCTGCCTTGCGACGCATGCGCAACCTTCCCTCATGAACTTCTGTTTGACAATATTTTAACGCGGATTAATTTGTTTTCAGTTATTTTTCTGCGTTTAAAAATTGTTCTATACGGCACTTGAGGGAATGCACCCCTATCTCTTGATAAGGATTGCAAGCATTTCCACCAACACCGATTGCCATGCGTTCTTCTTGTCCTTAGGCGAGCTTGCGAGCGAGCTCTCGCACCTCTTCCAACTTGGGCGACGATGCCATGCTGTCGCGCTCGGTCATGCCGCTAATGGTGACAATGCCCTGATCCTCCCACTTGCAGTACGCGCAGGTTGACTTGTACATAGCAATCGCCGCGTCATAGACGCCTTGGCTGTGGCTATCGAGCAAAAGGGCCGTCTTGGTGAACGGGAAGCCCGTAGCACCAAAGGCGTACAGGCGGTCGATGGCGGCCTTCTCCTGCGCGGTGATATCGAACCAGTAGATGGGCGAAGCGAGGACAACCATGTCGGCGTCTTTCAGCGACTCGATCACGCCGGCCATGTCGTCCTTCTGCACGCAGGTGCCCTCATGGGCAAAGCAGTACTGGCATCCCAGGCAACCAGCAATCTTCTTGCTGGCAACGCGGACGACCTCGACCGCATGGCCGCCCTCGCGCGCGGTCTCGGCAAACGCCTCGACCATGGTGTCGGTATTGGCGCCCTTGCGCGGGCTGCCGCTCAATACAACGATATTCATAAGAATCTCCCTCCTTCATGCCGCAGGCGCACGGCACACATTTTGTTGTAACCAAAACGGATGGAGCTATTCAGTCGCCAGCAGGCCATATCTCTTGTCCCATTCCCTAAAGAAGCTCAAGACGATTGCGATTGCCTTATACAACGCCGAAAATCAAAGAGGAGCCATAGCAACGTCGCCTGCCTGAAATGGCACGCGGTCAAGATCAACTACGGGGATCGTGACGAGCCGATACCGCTCGCATGCCCCCTTCGGAATAGGCGCTGAGCAGCTCCTGGGCGTGGGCGAACTCAGGCCCTCGCCTCCAACCGAGCAGGCGGTTGACCGCGAGATTTCCCTGGACGTTGTGGACGAAGAGCAGATAGGCGTCTTCGCGCGAAAGCCCGGTCTTCTCCATGATCGAGGGAACCATTTGCTCGGCGCCGCGCTCGACGACGCGCTGTGCCACGCGGGCATACGCGTCGTCATCCAAGTAGAGCAGATAATAGTCCTCGTTTGCCGGCGGGCGCTGGCAGAGGGCCCCCGCCTCCGCTCCTTCGAGCGGGGGTGCCGCCGCCAGGGCCTCGTCGATAAGCGCATCGAGCAGCGCGAACTTGTCCCAGTAGTGCAGATAGAACGTGCCGCGGTTGATATCAGCGCGGCGACAGATGTCTGCCACCGTCATCTTCGCGAAGCCGACCTCGGCAAGCAGCGCGAAGAACGCCTCCCGTATGACCGAGAGCGTATAGCGCCGGCGACGGTCGATTTTCCCTGTTTCCATGGCTCCTCCGTTCGATCTTCCCAACAATACTCAGCAACTGCTCGTTTATCGACAGCATCTCGAAGCTGTTCATTGCTCTTGCGTAAATCAACATCGATACTGCTTATAGACACCTGTTCATCATAGCTGAAAGAGGGTATCGAATGACTCCGTACGAGCAGCTTGTCGTCGAGCTCACCAACCGATCGTTTTCCCATCAAGCAGTCTATCGAAACGGCGGCACGCCCTATGATCTGAGCGATTGCGAACCCGTCCCCTACGAGCAGCAAATCGAAACGTTTGCTCGCATGATCGAAGAGGCCGATTGCGTGCTTGTGGGCGGGGCCTCCGGGCTCTCCGCGGCGGGCGGCGGCGACTTCTACTACGAGGACAACGCGACCTATCGCAGGCATTTCGGCAAATTCGCCGAGCGTTACGGTTTCAGGGGTGCCTTCGAGGGGTCGTTCTACCGCTGGCCCACTGCCGAGGCACGCTGGGGCTACCTTGCCACCTTCCTCGACACCACGCTCAACGCCCCGCTGCGCGAACCTTACAAGGATCTCGACGCCATCCTTGCCGAGAAGAACTTCTTCGTGCTCACCACCAACCAGGACACGCAGTTCGTGAAAATCTACCCTTGGGAGAAGGTGGCCGAGATCCAAGGCGACCACCGCTTCCTCCAGTGCTCCCGTTGCTGCACCGACGAGGTGTGGGACGCCATCGAACCGATCTCCCGCATGATAGAGGCCATGGGGGACGGTCTAGAGGTTCCGTCAGAGCTCGTGCCGCGCTGCCCGCACTGCGGGGCCGAGGCGTTCCCCTGGGTTCGCGGCTACGGCAACTTCCTGCAGGGCGAGCTTTACGAGGAGCAGTACCACAAGGTGTCCGACTGGCTCGACGCGCACGCGCGGCAGAGGATTCTCTTCCTCGAGCTGGGCGTGGGCCGCATGACGCCTGCGTTTATCCAGGAGCCGTTCTGGGCCCTCACGGCGCAGTTGCCGCAGGCGACCTACATCGGCGTAAACAACAAGACGCGCTTTCTGCCCCGCGCGATCGAGGACCGAGGCATGACGATCCGCGCCGACATCGCCGACGTGCTTGCCGATGTGCGCAAGACGCTGGGAAGGTAGCGCATGGAATTGGTGAAAGCGGCCCGCATCGGCCAGGTGCTTGCCGAGGCGGATTTGATCGTCATCGGCGCCAGCAACGGGCTCGACATGGCGGAGGGGCTCAACATCTTCTGCACCGACGCCCATTTCCGGGAGGCATACGGGGATCTCGCCCAGACCGATGGCATCGGCTGCATACTGCAGGGGCTCGCCTCCCCGGACGCTAACGTGCGACGCCGATGGACAGAGCGGTTCTATCGAAAAGAATATCTCGAATATGAGCCCAGCCCGCTTATGAACGGGCTACGGCATCTTACGGAGCACGCTGACACCTTCGTGATCACGTGCAATGTCGACGGACACTTCGCACGTGCAGGGTTCAACGAGAACCATATGCTCGAAACGGAGGGGAGCATACGCACGTCGATCGACGAGCTGCGTCTCGCTCACCCGGATGCCCTCGCCACGGCTCAGCTCGAAGAACTCGCGCGCCTCGTGCAAGCCCATCGCAACGGCAGAGTTGCCATTCTCGAGCTTGGCGTGGGGCTGCGCAACGGCATCATAAAGCGCATGCTCGCTCAGGTCGCGAATGCCTGCGAGCACGCCACCTACATCGTGTTCAATTACAGCCAGGCCATGGCGCCCGACGTTTTGTGCGAGACGATTCTCGTTGATGGCGATATGGCCCTGGCTTTCGAAGAGGTTGTCCAATGCCGCCCCTAGAAAGAGAAGCGGATAGGCTTCGAAACCTTATCGACGATGCCGATGTCATCATCGTCGGCATCGGCTCGGGCATGTCGAGCGCCGCCGGGTTCAACCATTACAACCGCGCTGGCATGGCGCGCGCCGGAATGGAGGACTGGCAGCAGGCTTTTGGCTTCAAGAGCCTTTTCGACGGCTTCTATCACCTTTATCCCAGCCTCGAGCAGCAATGGGCATACTACGCGCGATACATCGATTTCATGCTGCGCGAGCCGGCCTCGCAGCCCTATCTCGACCTGCGGTCCCTCATCGGCAATAAGGATTACTTCATCCTGAGCACCAATGTGGACACCCAGGTCGAGAAGACGTTTCCCGCCGAGAGGGTCTGCAACTACCAGGGAAGCTTCGCACACCTTCAATGCAAACAGCCATGCTGCGACGAGCTCTTCGACGCGAGTCCCTACGTCGAGCGTATGCTCGCGGGCATGACGGGGTTCGAGATCCGCAGCGAGGATGTCCCTCGATGCCCACACTGCGGCTGGCAGCTCGCGCCGTGGGTGCGCGACGACACGTTTCTGCAGGGTGCGGCATGGCGCGAAAGTCTCAGACGCTACGAGCATTATGTGCACGAGCGCGGCAATGGCCGCATGCTGTTGCTGGAGCTCGGCGTGGGCGAGATGACCCCTGGCATTATCACGCTCCCGTTCTGGAGCATGACCGCAAAGCTGCCGGATACGCACCTGTTGAGCGTAAACATCTCGGGCGACTCGGCTCCGTTGCAGCTCAGGAGCAAGGCAGAGGCGATTCAGGCCGATTTGGGCGCCCTGCTCTCGGCGGCGCAGGCAGGCGGCGAGTAACGCGCGATCCATCGCGACGAGCCTCGCGCGCGGGCGCTTGATAAGCTTGATGGGCAAAAGGTCAATCGGTCGCTTTCGGCCGCCTATATGGCGGCGGCGCTTCCCATGCGGGCGCGAACGGCGCTGCGCGCCCTGTCGCGCGACACCCCTTTGCGGCGCTCAGAACCCTGCTCGCCGAGCAGCCACCTCGCGAGGTCCAGCACGAGAACGCCCTCCCTGGTATAGGGCTTATGCCTCGTGCAGGCGATGAGGACTTTCGGAAACGCATCCCTGATGGACAGAAGAGGCGCGAGCTCTCTCGGTTTCGAAACTCGAGATGTTTTTAAGTTTCGAAACTGAGGGGCGATGCACGTAGGCATATTATCGAGAATTCGAAATTCCGACCCCAGTCACAGCATGCCGGCAGCGAGGTCAATGCGCATTCGCTCATGCTACAATCCAACCACCAGAGATGAAAACACAGTCCCCGTCGGGTAGTCGTGGGCGTGCGGGAGTCCGCATCAGTAACCCGCCTCCTTGGTTGTCCCTTCTCTGCATGGTCATCTACATAAAGGAGGAACCAACCATGCAGATCAGTGTGTCGTCCACCCTGACCGTATATCACGACGGGCAATTCTGGGTCGGGCTGGCGGAGCACGTCGAGGACGGAAGGTACGGCGTCGCCCGCATCGTCTTCGGCGCAGAACCGTCCGATGAGGAGATCCAGAAATTCGTTACAAGCAAATGGGAGAAGTTCTCATTCTTCGGTGGCGAACCGGCTGAGGCAAGCAAGCCCGCGAAGAACCCCAAGCGGCGCGCTCGCGAGGCGGCGAAAGCCCTCAAGCAGCCAGCGATGAGCACCAAGGCGCAGCAGGCGCTCGCGGCACAGAGGGAAGCGTTGAAGCAGGAGTCAGATCATGCACGACGCCGACGCCGCGCGGAAGAGGCTGATGCGCGCTACGAGCAGAGAAAACTGAAGCGCAAGCAGAAGCATCGCGGGCATTGATACCGCCATCGACCAGTATATATAGCAGCAGGCGTAGCTTCGATTGAAACTGCGCCTGTCACCTTGTGCTATAACGTTATACAGAACGTATGCCCTATTCCCACCCAGTGACTGATCCAGTAAGGGTGCTGCCGATGTGTGTCGCGTTGTACCGCCTAAGGGCTGATTCGTGCGCGATTTGGGCGAATCAGGCCCTTGATTCGCGATTTCGGGAATGACTCAATTGATTCGCAAAACCGCTGGTCGCTCCTTTAATCACTCCCTGGTTTCCGCCGGGGTTCGTAGCGGGTGGCGTGAAAAGGGGTGATTCAAAGGGTCGGAGAGATGCCTATAGCGCAATCGTCTGGTATTGGCGCGGTGAGGAACTTCTCACCTCCATCAGTCCAAATCGTCAAGCTCCGAAAGCCTTGCGAGCTCGATGGCCGAATCGACCGCCTCTTCAAAATCGACGCCTTCCGCATAGGGTGATGCCGAGATGTAAGAGGACCAGATGCCCTGCATGATATCGAATCTTCTGACCTCGCCGAGCACGGCCTCGTAGTCGCCCATCTTGCCGAGTGAACCGCGCCTGGAGGCAGCGGCAGCAACGGCTTCGTGCAGGGAATCCCACCAGCCACATTAACCCGTCGCCCGCGAAAGACGTCGAGCTAGAGAAAAGGACCTATTTCCCGTCATGGATTGGGTTTACCTCCATGACTAGAGCCCTGGTGTAATTGGCTGGATCACCGTTCCGGGAACCGGTATCGACCTACCTGTCCGCCGAGCTCTTTCTTCAGCTCCAGCCTAGTATCTGATTCGCGCCGTTATAAGCGAAAACCGAAGAGATGCGTCTTGGCCAAGAAAAGAAGGTTAGCCTCATCTTACTGCATGATTCGTGTGTTATAGTTAGATGGCTCTAACTATTTGGGGGCGACAGCCATGCACGAACGCGAGGGTTTCTGGGACAAGAACGCCGGTCGGTATGACCGTTTCATGCGAAACGACCGGGCGGCGTATGAGAAGATGTATGGGCTGATCCGGCCGGTGGTGAAAGCAAAGACCGTACTGGAGGTCGCCACCGGCACGGGGCTTATCGCAAAGAGCATCGTGAATGCGGCGGCGCACATCGAGGCTACGGACGCCTCTGCAAAGATGATCCTTGAAGCAAAGCGGGACAATCAATCCGCAAAGCTGCACTTTTCCGTACAAGATATGTTCCGCCTGCCCTATGCACAGAAGTCCTTCGAAGTGGTGATCGCGTCCAACGCGCTTCACATAGTGCCGCATCCGGAAAAGGCCCTGCAAGAAATCAGGCGGGTGCTGAAGGACGACGGCGTGCTCATCGCGCCAACCTTCACCCACGCGGGGAACTCGGTTTCCGGCAAGGCAAAAGCCTTTTTCATGAGTATGGCGGGATTCCCCCTCCACAGCAGGTGGACAAGCGAGGAATACTTACGTTTCCTGCGTCAAAACGGCTGGGCGGTGCAGAAAAGCGCGGTGTTGAAGGCCTCGTTCCCGTTGACCTATGCGGAATGCACGAAATCGGAGGGATCAGATGTCGTTCTTTGAAAACACCCGCAAGCCCGTGGGCCTCGGCGGAAAACTTATGGTTGCCATGATGAATCTGGGCCACAGCCCTGTGGCGCGGTGGGGACTTCGATTTCTACGACTTACGCCAAACGCAAAGGTGCTGGATTGCGGCTGCGGCGGCGGGGCAAACATAAAACGGCTGCTGAAAAAATGCCCGTATGGCGTCGTCAAGGGCATCGACTATTCGCCCGTCAGCGTGGAGAAGGCTAGAAAGCTCAACCGAACTGCAATTCAGGAGGGGCGTTGCGCCGTTCTGCAAGGCAGTGTGGCGGATATGGCGTTTGAGGATAGCTACTTCGATGCTGCCACGGCCTTTGAAACCGTCTATTTTTGGCCTGATTTGCCCCGATGCTTCCGTGAGGTCTGGCGGACGCTGAAGCCAAGCGGGACAATTCTTATCTGCAACGAGAGCAATGGCGATACGGACAAGGACGAGAGGTGGACGCAGATCATCGGCGGCATGACCATCTACAAGGACATTGAATTAAAGGCATGTCTGGAGCAGGCGGGTTTTCACGAGGTGCAGATACACAAAAAGAGAAAGTGGCTCTGCGTCACGGCGCGGAAGTAGGGGTATCAAGCACGGGCATTTTTGCATCCATCCTGCACATGGCGATAGGCATGACGGTCATAGCGGCTATGCTGGCGGCAATTATGACAGTTTTTATTCACTGAGGAAGAAACCTATGAAATGTAAAATTGAGAAAAACACCGTGCAGGAGACGCTGATCCTCCCGCTGTATTCCCGGAAGCTGTGTACGGAGCTGTACCCGAACCTTTACCGGGATGAAA
>UROC01000073.1 GCA_900549345.1 uncultured Collinsella sp. | reverse complement strand
CCTTGCCTTTTGAATGACAAATTGTCGCTCTGGGCGGCGCGCAGCGTCGACCGGTTGCGCGGTTCGTAGAACCGCGCAACATAAGAGCGCCTCCCCCCGCGCACGGAACGGGAGGAGGCTAAAGGTAGGAGTCTACCGGTGGGGTTACCCCACCGGACAGACGATGACCAGGTGATCCTTTACAGGATCGTCATGGTTTCCGTGGGGTACCCAAGGGGTACTTAGAGCATCACGCAAGCGATGGTCAGGATGACGGCGCAGACGACGGAGAGAGCGACGATGAGCTTAAGAGCAAACTTGAGCCAGGTCGTCCACTCGATCTTGGCCAGGGCAAGACCGCCCATGATGGCGCCAGAGGTCGGGGTGAACAGGTTCACGACACCGATGGCGGCGGAGAAGATCATGACCATGACCTCGGGCGAGAAGCCGAGCTTAACAGCCAGCGGTCCCATGATGGGCATGGAGACAGTAGCCATACCGGAGGTCGAGGGGATCAGGAAGGACAGGCCGAAGTAGACCAGGAAGCTCATGGGAGCGAAGATCACGCCGGACAGGCCAGCCAGAGCATTGGCGGCAGCGTCGAGGACGTAGACGTCGAGGCCGGTGCTAGCCATGAGGACGGAGATACCACGGGCAAGAGCGATGACGAGGACAACGGACATCATGTCGGCAGCGCCGGTGATGAAGGTGTTGACGATCTGCTTCTCGGAGAGGCCACCGATGATACCAATCAGGATAGCCATGAGGAAGAACCAAGTGGAAGCCTCGTCGAAGTACCACTGGCCAATGGGCAGGCCGGTGATCAGGGCAGACCAGCCCTGAACGATGGCGTTACCGTCGGCGTCATAGACAGCGCCAGCATCGAAGAAGTTGGCGACGCCCTCGTTGAGGTCGGCCAGCGGGATGAAGCCGACGATCATGACGACGAAGGTGAAAGCAAAGGCGATCAGAACACCCTTCTGACGACCGGTGAGCTTGACCTCCTTGTTAACCTCGGAAGCAGCCTTGCCGTGAGCCTCTTCGGCGTCCTTGAGCTCCTGCATCGAAAGGATGGTGGAACCCTTGTCAGCCTTGACCTTCTTGGCATAGCTCATGACGAAGAAGATGGACATGGCAGTGGTAACAATCCACAGGACGGCACCAAGGCCGATGATGATGGACTGGTTGACCTCAATGCCAACACCGGTCAGAGCGTCGACGGCAGCGCCGACGGCGAACGGGTTAACCGTGGAGCCCAGGCAGCCGCAGCCAGCGCCGAGCAGGACGGTGGCAGCACCGACCATAGGGTCGAAGCCAGCGGCCATCATGGTAGCGGCAAGCAGGGCGTAGAAGGGAACGGTCTCCTCGCACATACCATAGGTGGTACCACCGAGGGAGAAGATGAGCATCAGCACGGGAATGAGCATGATCTCATTGCCCTTAAGCTTCTGCACCAGAACGGCAATGCCGTTGTCCAGGGCGCCGGTCTCGGTCATCATGCCGAGGAAGCCGCCGAGGATCATAACGAAGAGGCAGACGGGCAGAGCGTCAGCGAAGCCCTTGACCGGGGCGGTGCAGAAATCGCTCAGGCGGGCAGCGGTAACCTCGCCACCGGACGTACCGGAGACGATAACGGTAACAACCGCGACGATTGCCAGCAGAGCAAGAAGAATGGTGAACGATGAAGGCATACCGCGCTTTTTCTTAGCGGTCTCAGTCATAGTTCTCATCCCCCCTTCATAAATCATTTACTGATCTCGCCCGAAGCGGCTCTTCCGTGCCGTGCATGTCGCTCAGTGCGAGATTTTTACCAGACAAAAGCGCTCGGGGTGCGCAGCAATGCACCCCGAGCGAGATGCTAGAAGCTCTTACTTGAGCGTAGCGTACATGACAGCCTTGATGGTGTGCATGCGGTTCTCGGCCTCGTCGAAGACCTTGGAAGCGGGGCTCTCGAAGACCTCGTCGGTGACCTCCTGCTCGGTGATGCCGAACTGCTCACACTTCTCGGCGCCAATCGTGGTGTTGGTGTCGTGGAAGCTGGGCAGGCAGTGCAGGAAGATGGCACCCGGGTTGGCCATAGCCATGACCTCAGAGGTAACGCGATACGGGGTGAGCTGAGCGATGCGCTCGGCCCAGACCTCGTCGGGCTCGCCCATGGAGACCCACACGTCGGTGTAGAGAACGTCAGCACCGGTGACGCCGTCCTTGACGTCGGTGGTCAGCTTGATGGTGCAGCCGTTGGCCTCGGCGATGGGCTTGCAGGCCTCGATGACGTCGTCAGCGGGCATGCACTCCTCGGGGCCGCAGGCCACGAAGTTCATGCCGAGCTTGGAGCAGACAACCATGAGGGAGCGAGCGACGTTGTTCTTGCAGTCGCCCATGAAGACGAGGGTCTTGCCCTTGATGTCGTAGTTGAAGTTCTCCTGGACGGTCAGGATGTCGGCGAGCATCTGGGTGGGGTGCCACTCAGTGGTCAGGCCGTTCCACACGGGCACGCCGGACTTAGCGGCGAGCTCCTCGACGTCGTCCTGGGCAAAGCCGCGGAACTCGATGCCGTCATACATGCGGCCGAGAACGCGGGCGGTGTCCTCGATGGACTCCTTCTTGCCCATCTGCGACGAACCCGGATCGAGGTAGGTAACGCCCATGCCCAGATCCATGCCGCCGACCTCGAAGGCGCAGCGGGTACGAGTGGAGGTCTTCTGGAAGAGCAGAACGATGTTCTTGCCCTCGAGATAGCGGTGCGGAACGCCAGCGCGCTTCATGTCCTTGAAGTTCTTGGAGAGCTTGAGCAGGTACTCGATCTCCTCGGTGGTGAGGTCGAGAAGCTTGAGGAAGCTACGGCCGGAGAGGTTAACACCCATGGTTCGATTCCTTTCGAAGAAATGAATTACGTAAGTATTAGTGTTGCCCGTTTAACGGGCGAAGCCGGTGCGGTTGTAGGGGGACCGCACCGGAAACGGAAAGACTTAGAGGTCCTCGCGCCAGAAGGGCATGCTCATGCAGCGCGGGCCGCCACGGCCGCGGGAGAGCTCGGCGGAGGGCACGACGAGAAGGTCCAGGCCCTCCTTGTACAGCACGTCGTTGGTGACGGTGTTGCGGGCGTAGACGCAGATCTTGCCGGGCTCGACGCACAGGGTGTTGGAGCCGTCGTTCCACTGCTCGCGGGAGGCCGCGATCGGGTCGCCGCCGCCGCAGGGGATCAGCTTGACCTGGTCGACGCCGGTGGCGTCCTCCAGGACGTGCTCGAGGGTGTCCTCGATCAGGCGGATGTTCACGTCGCCCGGGTTCTTGCCGGCGGTCAGCTCGTAGACGCGCAGGGTGCCCATGATGGCGGGGTGGATCGTGAACTTATCGACGTCGATCTGGGTGAAGACCGTGTCGAGGTGCATGAAGGCGCGCGAGACGGGGATGTCGAAGGCCAGGATGCGCTCGACCTTGGAGTCGGAGTTCCAGAAGATGTTCTGGGCCATGACGTCGATGGCGGCTGCCTGGGTGCGCTGGGAGATGCCGACGGCGAGGGTCTTCTCGTTGATGTTCAGCACGTCGCCGCCCTCGGTGTGGAACTGGCAGTCGCGGCGGAAGTACAGCGAGACGTCCTTGTAGTCGGGGTGGTACTTGAAGACGTACTTGCCGTACAGGGTCTCGCGGTTGCGGGTGACCGAGTACATGCGGTTGAGGTTGACGCCCTCGCCGACGACCGCGAACGGGTCGCGGGTGAAGTAGAGGTTGGGCATCGGGTCGATGATCAGGTCGGACTCGGACTCGGAGTTGACCAGGGAGTCGAGGGTCGTGGACGCCGTGAGGGGCATGTCGATCTCGGCCTTGGTCATGCCGGCCATGGTCTTCTTGACGAACTCGAGGTTGTCCTCGATGGAGTCCAGCTTCTCGCGGACGATCTGCGGCATGTGCTGGCCGCGGATGCCTGCCTCGGCGATGTACTGGTCGGTGAACTCGGCGCGGGCGCCGGGGACCTGGTCGAACACCTCTGCGACGAGGTTCTCGAGGTAGAGCACCTCCACGCCCTGGTCCCTCAGGATCTGGGCGAAGGTGTCGTGCTCCTGCTGCGCGACCTCAAGGAACGGGACGTCGTCGAACAGGAGTCGCTCGAGCTCGTCGGGCGGCAGGTTGAGGAGCTCGTCGCCGGGACGGTGCAGGCAGACCTTCCTGAGCTTGCCGATCTCGGAAGGCACGTGCAGACCTTTCGTCATGGCCTCCTACCTTTCTTTCGGGCCCTTGTCAGGGCCGATTCGTTAGCGCCCCTCCGTGTGAGGCGTTATTGCTGACGACATATTTATATCCAAAATCAGCCCATACTTCCACCTTGCCCCCGAACGGTTTTTTATGAGGGGTGAACGGCATACACATATACTTCACGCATGGTACACTTTGACGTAATAAAGTGTATCTACGTGCTTAAACGCTTTTTTAACCGGAAACTCAAGTGGAACTAATCTTTCTTAAACCACCCTCAATTTGCATATTTCACGCAAAGGTATGAATAGAATTCGCAATTCTTGCTATGTCTCAACCATTTTGAGTTTTATTCAGAAAAAAGTTCGTCCTATTCATTTTTAGCAACCAGGCTACCGTTTACCAGACGTTGGATACCGTTCACCGGAAGCTCAGTATACGGCCCCTCGGATACCCCGTCTGTTTTACGTCTCTATTTGTAACAACTTGACTTTTTCGGCGGTAAAGACAAACAGACCCGCCCCAAAGGGAGCGGGTCTGCATTCGGTACATCGAGGGCCCAGTAAGGTTTAGGACCTCGAAAGCCTCAAGGGGCTACCGATCGAACTCGGCCAGCGCCTCGCCCAGAAGCCTCAGGCCCTCGCGAAGAACGTCTTCGCTCGCGCAGTAGCCCAGACGCGCGCCGCAGGGAAGCTCAAAGCGGCTGCCGGGAACCAGCAGCACTCCCCTCTCGGCCAACAGGCGCTTGCAGAACTCCTCATCGTCCTCGGGAATATCCAGCTGGATAAACGAGGTGGATACGCCCTGCGGCGCCGTCCAAGAGACGCGGCTCTGCGTATCGATCCATGCCTGAGCGATATCACGGTTGCCAAACACGATCTTACGGTTGCGCTCAAGGATCTTATCCTTGTGCTCGAGCACGTAGGTCGCCAGGGCGTCGTTGAACACGCCGCCGCAGATCATGGTGTAATCGCGATAGGTACGGATGCGGTTGGACACCTCTTCGTCGGCCAGGACCCAGCCCACGCGGGCCGCAGGCGTCGAATAGGTCTTCGACAACGAGTTGGCGACAATGGCCCTCTCGTACACGTCGGCCATCGACATAAAGGACTCGGTGTTCTCGAGCGGCAGATACACCTCGTCGCACAGCACGTAGGCGCCCACCGAACGGGCAATCTCGGCAATCTGCCCGAGCATATCGGCATCGAGCACCGTACCGATGGGGTTCGATGCGTTATTGATGCAGATGAGCTTGGTGTTGGGGCGCACCAAGCGCTTGAGCTCATCGATATCGGGCTTCCAGCCGAGCTCCTCGCGAAGCTCCCAATACTCGACCTCGGCACCCAGCGTACGCGGAATCTCGTAGAGCGGCGCATAGGTAGGCCACTCGGCAATCACGTGATCGCCGAGCTCCACAACGGCCATGATGGCGTTGAGGTTGGCGCCCGTGCAGCCATTGGTCTGCAGAATGTGATCGGGATTGACATCGCGACGATACAGCTTGGCGACCGCGGCCTTAAATTCCGGCGATCCCTCGATCCAGCCGTAGTTCATCTTCTCGCAATCCAGGCGCTCGTAGAACGTGGCACCGTCCTGCTCGTCCAGTGCGCGAAGCTCACCCATGGTCAGCGACGAGATCGTCGACTGAGCGATATCCCAGGTAGCACTCTTCTCCCAAACGTTGAGCCAATCCTCAACGCCAATTGTCTTGATATCCATGGCCACCTTATCTGATCTTAATTTAGCGTCAATAAACATGAATGGGACGGTGCGAAAGAACCGCACCGTCCCATTGGGAGACATCTAATGGCAGCTAGATGTTTGTAGTAAGACCTGTACGGGTCTTTGAAAACCTTAGAGGTCCTCGCGCCAGAAGGGCATGCTCATGCAGCGCGGGCCGCCACGGCCGCGGGAGAGCTCGGCGGAGGGCACGACGAGAAGGTCCAGGCCCTCCTTGTACAGCACGTCGTTGGTGACGGTGTTGCGGGCGTAGACGCAGATCTTGCCGGGCTCGACGCACAGGGTGTTGGAGCCGTCGTTCCACTGCTCGCGGGAGGCCGCGATCGGGTCGCCGCCGCCGCAGGGGATCAGCTTGACCTGGTCGACGCCGGTGGCGTCCTCCAGGACGTGCTCGAGGGTGTCCTCGATCAGGCGGATGTTCACGTCGCCCGGGTTCTTGCCGGCGGTCAGCTCGTAGACGCGCAGGGTGCCCATGATGGCGGGGTGGATCGTGAACTTATCGACGTCGATCTGGGTGAAGACCGTGTCGAGGTGCATGAAGGCGCGCGAGACGGGGATGTCGAAGGCCAGGATGCGCTCGACCTTGGAGTCGGAGTTCCAGAAGATGTTCTGGGCCATGACGTCGATGGCGGCTGCCTGGGTGCGCTGGGAGATGCCGACGGCGAGGGTCTTCTCGTTGATGTTCAGCACGTCGCCGCCCTCGGTGTGGAACTGGCAGTCGCGGCGGAAGTACAGCGAGACGTCCTTGTAGTCGGGGTGGTACTTGAAGACGTACTTGCCGTACAGGGTCTCGCGGTTGCGGGTGACCGAGTACATGCGGTTGAGGTTGACGCCCTCGCCGACGACCGCGAACGGGTCGCGGGTGAAGTAGAGGTTGGGCATCGGGTCGATGATCAGGTCGGACTCGGACTCGGAGTTGACCAGGGAGTCGAGGGTCGTGGACGCCGTGAGGGGCATGTCGATCTCGGCCTTGGTCATGCCGGCCATGGTCTTCTTGACGAACTCGAGGTTGTCCTCGATGGAGTCCAGCTTCTCGCGGACGATCTGCGGCATGTGCTGGCCGCGGATGCCTGCCTCGGCGATGTACTGGTCGGTGAACTCGGCGCGGGCGCCGGGGACCTGGTCGAACACCTCTGCGACGAGGTTCTCGAGGTAGAGCACCTCCACGCCCTGGTCCCTCAGGATCTGGGCGAAGGTGTCGTGCTCCTGCTGCGCGACCTCAAGGAACGGGACGTCGTCGAACAGGAGTCGCTCGAGCTCGTCGGGCGGCAGGTTGAGGAGCTCGTCGCCGGGACGGTGCAGGCAGACCTTCCTGAGCTTGCCGATCTCGGAAGGCACGTGCAGACCTTTCGTCATGGCCTCCTACCTTTCTTTCGGGCCTTACTGGCCGAATGTATCAGCGCCCCTCCGTATGGGACGCTGCTTGCTGACAGCTCTCGTTATATCCAAAAACCACCCGCAATTCCACCTCGCCCCCGAACGGTCAGCAAAGTGCGATGAACGGTATATCGCATATGATTCCCCCATGATGCACTTCAGTTTCGTAAAGCAGATTTTCCTAGGTAAACGTTATTTTTTTCTAGTAATTCAAGACGAAACACTCAAAGTTATCCATGATTCAAAATTGCATAGCGAAAACGGTTTTCTGCATATAAATGATGCTTGCCCTCGATTCGACCTACATTCGATTATATTCAGCTTGCTATCATTCTTATTCATACATTCTCACCAGTTGAGTGAGGATATAGATCGCTTACTCAAAGCACCGGGCGTTAGTGCTTCGGCTCGTCAGCGTTAGAAGTAGGTAAAGATACCGTTCGCACAATACGTCCGTGCCGCAAGTCGACTAAATTGAGACAATAGAGAATAGTGTTAGGCTACCGTCCCCTGCGGGGACTGAACGGACAGATGAATATGCCGAGCAAAATCGAAAAAAAGCAAGCCGCTGCAAAGCTGCGTAAGCCGCCGCGCGACTTCTCGTACACGCAGAACCGAGAGCTCAGCTGGCTGCGCTTTGACAACCGTGTGCTTGACGAAGCCTTCGACGAGACCGTTCCGCTGTTCGAGCGTCTAAAGTTCGTGTCGATTTTCGAGTCTAACCTCGACGAGTTTCTCATGGTGCGCGTGGGCGGCCTGTCCGATCTGGCAGAGCTCAAAAAACAGCCTGTCGACAACAAGAGCAATATGACCGCCTCCGAACAGGTCGATGCTGTCATGGCCGAAATGCCCGGGCTCCTTACCCGATGGGAGTCCATCTTTAAGAGCATCGAGGGCAAGCTCGACACCATGGGCGTTCACCGCGCCCGCATCGATTCGCTTACGCCCGAGGAGCGCACCTTTGTAACCCGCTACTTCCAGGCCTACGTGTCGCCGGTCATCTCGCCGTTGGTCATTGACCCGCGTCATCCCTTCCCCAACCTGCGCAACGGTGCACTCTACCTGGCCTGCGGCCTGGACGGCGTCACCGACGAGGAGAGCCTGCTGGGCCTCATCGAGATTCCCGCCTCGATGAACCGCGTGGTCGAGATCCCCTCGCCCACCGGCACCTACTCCTACATTTTGCTCGAGGACGTCATCCTCGCCTGCCTGGACAGCTGCTTTGGCTCCTATAAGCCGCTGGATCGCGCGCTGATCCGCGTCACTCGCAATGCCGATATCGACCCGGACGGCGAGGGCGTCGAGGAGGAAGAGGATTACCGCCAGCACATGAAGCGCATCCTCAAGAAGCGCCTGCGTCTGCAGCCGGTGGTACTCGCCGTATCGGGCTCGCTCGAAAAGCCAACGCTCAAGACCATTCGCAAGGCGCTCGAGCTTTCTCGCCGCTCGGTCTTTACCTGCGATATCCCCCTTGACCTGGGCTACGTCTTTGGTATTGAGGGCAAGATTCCCGAGCATCTACGCAACGAGCTGCTCTTTACGCCGTTTAAGCCGCAGCCCAACCCCACCATCGACATGTCCCGTTCCATCCGCGAGCAGGTGCTGCAGCACGACAAGCTGCTCTTTTACCCCTACGAGGCCATGAATCCGTTCTTGGACCTGGTGCACGAAGCAGCCTACGACCCCGAGTGCATCTCGCTGCGCATCACGCTCTACCGCGTGGCCAAGCAGAGCCGCCTGTGCGAGTCACTGATCGATGCCGCCGAGAACGGCAAAGAGGTCACTGTGCTCATGGAGCTCCGCGCGCGCTTTGACGAGCAGAACAACATCGAGTGGGCCGAGCGTCTGGAAGAGGCCGGCTGCACTGTTATCTACGGCTCCGAGGGCTTTAAGTGCCACTCCAAGATCTGCCAGCTCACCTATCGCGAAGGCATGGCGCTAACGCGTCTGACGCTATTGGGCACCGGCAACTTTAACGAGAAGACGGCCAAGCTCTACAGCGACTTTATGCTCATGACCGCCCATCCCGGTATCGGCGAGGACGCCAACCTGTTCTTCCGCAACCTGTCGCTGGGCAACCTGCGCGGCGACTACCGCTTCCTGGGCGTGGCACCCGTGGGCCTCAAGCCGCTCATCATGCGTGGCCTGGACCGCGAGATTCAGCGTGCCCTTGTCGGCGAGCCCGCCCGCGTGTTCTTTAAGCTCAACTCGCTTACCGACCGCGAGGTCATCGACAAGATTGCCGAGGCATCGTGTGCCGGTGTGCGCGTAGACATGATCATCCGCGGCATCTCGTGCCTCAAGCCGGGCGTTCCGGGCAAGACCGAGAACGTGCACGTGCGCTCCATCGTCGGACGCTTTTTGGAGCATGCGCGCGTTTACGCCTTTGGCGTGGACTCAGACATGATCTATCTGAGCTCGGCAGACATGATGACGCGCAACACCGAGCACCGCGTGGAGATCGCCTTCCCCGTGCTCGACCCCACCTGCCGCGCCCTGGTACACGAGTACATGGGCATGCAGCTGCGCGACAACGTGAAGGCCCGCAGCCTTACGAGCGACGGCACCTGGGTCCCCGTGGAGCGTGCAGAGGGTGAGAAACCCTTCAACTCGCAGGAAGCCCTGCTGGAGCGTGCCTATCGCAACGCCGAGGCCGCGCCCGAGCCCGTCATTGAGGCAAAACCCGCCCCCGAGCCC